>NZ_MWOM01000014.1:0-17173 GCF_012931925.1 Acidovorax sp. SRB_24 | reverse complement strand
TGGGCATGTTCTCGTGGCTGACGCGGCAGGACCTGTCCGAGCGCGACCAGAAGGCGGCCAAAGATTCGTTTGAATCGTTCCGCGAACTGTCCACGCGTTTCCCCGAGTCACGCTATGCCCAGGACGCGCGCCAGCGCATGACGTACATCGTTGACGCACTGGCGCAATACGAAGTGCATGTCGCACGCTACTACTTCCAGCGTGGCGCCTACGTCGCAGCGATTGGCCGGGCACAGCAGGCCCTGACCGACTACCAGGGCGTGCCGGCCCTGGAAGAAGCGCTGTACATCCTGGTGAAGTCCTACGATGCATTGGGCATGGCCCAGTTGCGCGACGACGCCCAGCGCGTGATGGATGCCACCTACCCGCAGAGCCGTTTCTCTGCCAACGGCATCAAGGGCAAGGCAGAGCCTTGGTGGAAGGTCTGGTAAGCGCCTCCAGCGCCGCATCGAACGCTTGCGCGTCGCCAATGCGCCGCATGGGCGGCAGCGCCGCCATGAGGCGCCGTCCATAGCCCATGCTGACCAGCCGGGTGTCGCCCACCACCAACAGGCCCCGGTCCGACTCGTGCCGTATCAACCGGCCGGCGCCCTGCTTGAGCGCTACGGCGGCTTCGGGGATCGAATAGTCCCGGAACGCGCTGCGCCCGGCCAGCTCCAGGCGCCGTGAACGCGCCTCCACCACGGGGTCGCCCGGCGGCGGAAAAGGCAGTTTGTCGATCACCACCAACTGCAGCGCGTCGCCCGGCACGTCGAAGCCCTCCCAGAACGAAGCCGACGCCACCAGAATGCAACCCGGCTGGCCGGGCTGCGCACCAGCGCGCAACCGTTCCATCAGACGCCGCTTGGGCCACTGTCCTTGCACCAGCACTTCCAGTGCGCCCGACCCCTGAAAGCGCGTCTGCAGCACGTCGCCCATGGTCCGCAGGGCCTTGAGCGTGGTGGTGAGCACCAGGGTGCGGCCGCCGATGCGCGCAGCCGCATCGCCCACCCAGCGCGCCAGCTGCACGCTGTGGCCTGGGTCCGACGGCTTGGGCAGGTGCTCTGGCACATAGACCCCGGCCTGCGCGGCATAGTCGAACGGACTGCCAACGCGCAGCACCGTGGCGTCTTCCAGACCGCAGGGCTCGGTGAACCAGCGCAGTTGCGGGTCGTCGCCGAGGGTGGCCGAAGTAAAAATCCAGGCGCGGGGATGGGCGGCACTCTCGCGCGTACCGGTCGCATCGCCGCCTGCGCCCTTGCCTTCGGGCCCCGGCAGCGGACCGCGCAAGCGCTGCTGCATCGCCTGCGCGATGTCCAGTGGCGACTCGACCATGCGCAGGTGCATGCCCACATCGAGCCAGCGCACGGCCTCGGGCACGCAGGGCCCGGCAAACAGCTCCATGCGCGCGTGCAAGGCCACGCATCGCTCCTGCAGGCGCACAAAATCGGGGGCGCTTTCGGTCACCAGGTCGAGTGCCTGCTGCGCCAGGGCGAGGGCATGCACCACCTGCTGCAGCGCCGACCGCCACGCCGCCGCGGGCACGCCCTCGGGGAGGCCATCGAACCAGCGCAGGCGCGCGCCCGAGCGCGCCGGCCCAGCGGCCAGGCGCAAATCGCGCGCTGCGCGCTCCACCTGCGCCGCCACCCCCTGCCAGTCCACCAGGCCCCGGGCCAACTTCAGGCCGGTGGCCAGCAGGTCCCGCACCAAATTGAGCAACTGCCCCGTGCCCACCTGCGTCCCCAGAAACTGCACACCGATCTCGTTGAGCTGGTGCGCCTCGTCAAAGACCACCGCGCCCACCGTGGGCAACAGTTCTGCCACGCCTGATTCGCGCACCGCCACATCGGCAAAGAACAGGTGGTGGTTGATGACGACGACATCGGCGGCCAGCGCCTCGCGCCGCGCCAGGTTGACATGGCAGCGCTGAAAACTCGGACATGGCGCGCCCAGGCAGTTGTCGCGGCTCGATGTGACGAGCGGGATGGCGGGCGAACGCTCGTCCAGCGCCGGCAGCTCGGCCAGATCACCGCTGCGCGTGCCGTGGGCCCATTGCTCGATATCGGCCAACGCGCGCAGCACCGCCCCCTCTTGCGCCGCCGGGTGCTGGCGGGCCAGGCCCAGACGGTGGTGGCACAGGTAGCTGCTGCGCCCCTTGAGCAGCGCAATGCGCAGCGGCAGGCCCAGGGCCTGCAAGAGCTGCGGCAGATCGCGCGCATACAGCTGGTCTTGCAAGGCCTTGGTGGCGGTGGACAGCAGCGCGCGCTCGCCGCTCAGCAGCGCAGGCACCAGATAGGCAAAGGTCTTGCCCACACCCGTGCCGGCCTCGACCACCAGCGCCCCGCCCGCTTCGATGGCCTCGGCCACCGCCAGCGCCATGGCGGTCTGACCTTCGCGGGGCCGGAAGTTGGCCTGGGTGCGTGCGAGCACGCCGTCGGCCGCAAACGCGTGCTGCACGGCAGCTACCACCGTCATGGCGCGCCCCTTGTCACCGGACGGAGGGACCGTCGCGCAGGGCTGCGCAGGCACAGCCGCATGAGGCCGCCGCGCTCACGCGCGAGGAGAAAAAAGGAAGGTTCCAAGGGAATGGCGGCGATCGGCGTACGGCGATGGTAGAAATGTCACGCGGCTGCCGATAATACGTGCTTCGCCCGCCCAGCCCACACGCCCTACCGTTCTTCCCACTGCCCTACCCTTGCGCATGTCCAAAGCGTTTCGCCTCACCGCCTCGACCGGCATCCACAAGGGTGACCGCGACTACCAGCAAGACCAGGTCGTCGTGCTCTCCCACCCGCGGCACAACGGCTGCGTGCTCGCCGTGGTGGCCGACGGCATGGGCGGGCGCAGCGGCGGGCGCAAGGCTTCCGACCAGGTGATGATGACGGCACGCCAGCTGTTCGAGCGCTACGACCCCGACTCGGACGATCCGGCCGCAGTGCTACGGAACATGGTGCAGGAGGCCCACATCGTCATCCGGCTGACCGCCATCACCGCCGAGCAAGAGCCGCACAGCACGGTGGCCGCCTTCCTCATCAACCCGCGCGGCGACTGCCACTGGGTGCATGCCGGCGACTCGCGCATCTATCACTTCAGCGGCGGGCGGCTGCTGCAGCGCACCAGCGACCACTCGTATGTCCAGGCACTGGTCGACCGCGGTGAACTCACCGAAGCCGAGGCCCTGGTGCACCCGCACGCCAACATCCTGGTGGGCTGCCTGGGCACGGAAAGCGATCCGCCCATCGCCGGCTACACTATCGCCCAACTGCAACCGGGCGATGTGCTGCTCGCCTGCAGCGACGGCGTGTGGCATTACTTTTCACCGTCTGAACTGGCGTCGGTGTTGGAGTCGCTCACGCCGCGCGAGGCGACCGAATTTCTGATCGAGAAGGCGCGCGCGCGCGCGCGCGGTGCGGGCGACAACCTTTCGCTCGTGGTCGTCAAGATCGAACCCTTGTACGACGGCAAAAAGGATGCACGCCTGGCCGCATGGGGCAGCGCGCAGACGCCGTGACGTCCTGTGTGCCCGCGCAGGCAGCGCTTACGGGGGCGGTGGCAAGGGTGCGGCGGGTTTCTGGCCCGCTGACGCCTTGTCGGCCTGCGACTTCAGCACACGGGCCTTGTGTTCAGCGGCCGCCTGCTGTTTTTGCAGCTGTTTCTCGCGCGCGGCCTCGGCCTGCGCCGCCGCCTCCCGGGCCTGCGCCTGACGCGCCTGCTGCGCGGCACGCCTGTCCTGCTGCGTGCGCGCGCGCTCCTGTGCCTGGCGGTCGATATCGGCCTGGGTGGGGCGCCGCGCAGGCTCGGCGGACGCGCTTGGGGGGGGCGTGGGCGGCACGCGCGTGCTCTCGCGTTCCTGGATCTCGCTGAGGCGCTGCGCGGCGCGTTCGCGGCGCTCCGCCTCGTCCAGCACCAGTTGACGCTGGCGCACCCGGGCGCGGGCCTCGCGCGCACTGCGGCGCGCCTCGCGCAGGCAATCCTCCACCGCAAAGCGCTGGTAGCAGCCCTTCTCGGCCTGCTGCAATGCCCTGTCGATGGCCTCGCGCTCGCGCTGCAGGCTTTCGCTCTCCTGCGCGCGCGCTGCGGCCGCCGCCGCGTCGGCGTCGGCGTGGGCGGTGGGCGTCTGTGCGTGTGCGCCGGCCAGCCCCAGCAGCAACCAGGCGCCACCCACGCAGCGCAGGAAAGGCAGGGTTTTCATGTCAGGCCAGTATCCACGACGCGCCGGTCCAGCGCCAGGAATTCGCGCGACTGCATCTCGTTGAGGCGCGAAACCGTGCGCGGAAACTCGTGCGCCAGCGGCCCCTCGGTGTAGAGCTGCTCGGGCGGCACGGCGGCCGACAGGATGAGTTTGACGCGCCGGTCATAGAGCACATCGATGAGCCACGTGAAGCGCCGCGCGGGCGACGCCATGCTCACCGGCATGTAGGGCACGTCGGACAGCAGCACGGTGTGGAACTGGCTGGCAATTTCCAGGTAGTCGTTCTGCGAACGCGGACCGCCGCACAGGGTGTTGAAATCGAACCAGACCACGCCGCCCGCCTTGCGCCGGGCGCGTATCTCGCGGGCCTCGATCTTCAGCACGGGGTCTTCGTCGCGCACCTCGGCCAGCCGCTCGAAGGCCTGCTGCATCTCGGCGTCGGCCTGCGGCCCCAGCGGCGTGTGGTAGAGCCTGACCTGCTCCATGGTGCGGCGCCGGTAGTCGGTGCCGTTGTCGACGTTGAGCACCTCCAGGCGTTCCTTGAGCAGTGCAATCGCCGGCAGGATGCGATCGCGGTGCAGCCCGTTCGGGTACAGGCCGTCGGGCTCGAAGTTGGACGTGGTGACAAAGCCCACGCCGTTGTCGAACAGCGCCGCCAGCAGGCGGTGGAGGATCATCGCGTCGGTGATGTCGGCCACATGGAACTCGTCGAAGCAGATGAGCTTGTAGCGCTTGGCGATGCGGGCTCCCAGCACATCGAGCGGGTTCTGCGTGCCCTGCAGGCCGGCGAGCTCGCGGTGCACCTCGCGCATGAATTCGTGGAAGTGCAGGCGCACCTTGCGCTTGAGCGGGACGGCGTTGAAAAAGCAGTCCATCAGAAAGCTCTTGCCGCGCCCCACCCCGCCGTACATGTAGACGCCGCGCGGAATGTCGGGACGGTTGATCAGCTTCTTGAGCGCGCTGGAGCGCCGCGCCTTGTACGCCGCCCAGTCGTTGGCGCAGCGCTGCAGTGCCTGCACGGCGCGCAACTGCGCGGGGTCGCTCTGGAAGCCCTTGGCGGCCAGTTCGGCCTCGTAGGCCTGGATCACGGAAACAGACAGGATGGCGCCTCTTCACTATTTTTTTGATAGCTACCAGCGCTTGACCAGCAAGCGCTAGAGGCCAATTTCACTCAAAACTTAGAAATTGAGCGTGCGCTTGTCCACCGCGAGCGCGGCTTCCTTGGTGGCTTCCGACAGCGAAGGGTGGGCGTGGCAGATGCGCGCAATGTCTTCGCTGCTCGCCTTGAACTCCATAGCCACCACAGCCTCGGAGATCAGCTCGCTGACCTGCGGTCCCACCATGTGCACGCCCAGGATTTCGTCCGTCGTGGCGTCGGCCAGGAACTTGACCATGCCGGTCGTGTCGCCCAGCGCGCGCGCGCGGCCGTTGGCCAGGAACGGGAAGGTGCCGGCCTTGTACTTCACGCCGTCGGCCTTGAGCTGCTGCTCGGTGCGGCCCACCCAGGCAATTTCGGGGCTGGTGTAGATCACCCAGGGCACGGTGTTGAAGTTGACGTGCCCGTGCTGGCCGGCCATGCGCTCGGCCACGGCCACGCCCTCTTCCTCGGCCTTGTGCGCGAGCATCGGGCCGCGCACCACATCGCCCACCGCCCAGACGCCCGGCAGGTTGGTCTTGCAGTCGTCATCGACCACGATGGCGCCGCGCTCGTCGAGCTGCAGGCCCACGGCTTCGGCGTTCAGGCCGTTGGTGTTGGGCACGCGGCCGATCGAGACGATGAGCTTGTCCACGTCCAGGCTGGCCGCCTCGCCCTTGGCATTGGTGTAGGCCACGCTCACGCCCTTCTTGCCGACCTTGACGTCGCCGACCTTCACGCCCAGTTCGATCTTCAGACCCTGCTTGTCGAACGCCTTCTTGGCTTCCTTGGCGATCTGCTCGTCCACCGCGCCCAGGAACGTAGGCAGGCCTTCGAGGATGGTCACGTCGCAGCCCAGGCGGCGCCAGACCGAACCCATCTCCAGCCCGATCACGCCCGAGCCGATCAGCGCCATCTTCTTGGGCACCGCGCCGATGCGCAGCGCGCCGTCGTTGGACAGCACATGCTCTTCATCGAACGGCACGCCCGGCAGCGCGCGCGCGTTGGAGCCCGTGGCCACGACGATCTGCCTGGCGACCAGGGTTTCGGGCGCACTGCCCGACACCGCGATTTCGTAGCCACCGTCGACGGCCTTGGAAAACGCGCCGCGGCCGTGGAAGAAGCTGACCTTGTTCTTCTTGAACAGGTACAGGATGCCGTCGTTGTTCTGTTTGACCACGGTGTCCTTGCGACCGACCATCTTGGCCACGTCGATCTTCACACCGGTGGCGGTGATGCCATGGTCGGCAAAGTGCTTGTTGGCGTGCTCGAAATGCTCGGACGACTGCAGCAGCGCCTTGGACGGAATGCAGCCCACGTTGGTGCAGGTGCCGCCAAGCGCGGGGCCGCCCTTGTCGTTCTTCCACTCGTCGATGCAGGCCACGTTGAAGCCCAGCTGCGCCGCGCGAATGGCGGCGATGTAGCCGCCGGGGCCGGCGCCGATCACGACGACGTCAAATTGTTTGCTCATATGAATCTCACCCAATCGGTTGTCAAAAAACCCACCCCGGGCTGGACCTTCAGGCCGTGCCGCACGGGTGGGTTCACCAGGTTCTAGCGCTTAGATGTCGAACAGCAGGCGCGACGGGTCTTCCAGCGCGTCCTTCATGGCCACCAGGCCCAGAACGGCTTCGCGGCCGTCGATGATGCGGTGGTCGTATGACATGGCCAGGTAGTTCATCGGGCGGACGACGATCTGGCCGTTTTCGACCACGGCGCGGTCCTTGGTGGCGTGCACGCCCAGGATGGCCGACTGGGGCGGGTTGATGATGGGGGTGGACATCATCGAGCCGAAGGTGCCGCCGTTGCTGATGGAGAAGGTGCCGCCGGTCATGTCGTCAATGCCCAGCTTGCCTTCGGCCGCCTTCTTGCCGAATTCGGCGATCTTCTTCTCGATGTCGGCAAAGCTCATCTGGTCGGCATTGCGCAGGATCGGCACCACCAGGCCACGCGGGCTGCCCACGGCAATGCCGATGTCGAAGTAGCCGTGGTAGACGATGTCGCTGCCGTCCACGCTGGCGTTGATGACCGGGAACTTCTTGAGCGCGTGCACTGCCGCCTTCACAAAGAAGGACATGAAACCGAGCTTGACGCCATGCTCCTTGGTGAAGCTGTCCTGGAACTTCTTGCGCAGCTCCATCACAGGCGCCATGTTCACTTCGTTAAACGTGGTCAGAATGGCGTTGGTCGATTGCGACTGCAGCAGGCGCTCGGCCACGCGGGCGCGCAGGCGGCTCATGGGCACGCGCTGCTCGGGTCGGTCACCCAGATTCTGCACCGGCGAAGGCGCTGCCACTTGGGGCAGAGATTTGGTCGGAACGCCGGTGGGGATTGCGCTGGCAGCTACAGATTTTGCAGCACCTGCGGCCACGGCGCCAAGCACGTCGCCCTTGGTCACACGACCGTCCTTGCCGGTGCCGGCCACGGCAGACACCGACAAGTTGTTCTCGGCCAGCAGCTTGGCTGCCGCAGGCATGGCCACGTCGCCCTTGTTCGCAGTGGCTGCAGCGGGAGCAGCAGCCACTGCGGCGGCCGGCGCCGCAGCGGGTGCAGCGGCGCCAGCCACTGCTTCGGTGTCGATCTTGGCGATCAGCTGCTCGGCCACCACCGTAGCGCCGTCGGCCTGCACGATTTCCGTGAGCACACCGGCAGCGGGTGCGGGCACTTCCAGCACGACCTTGTCGGTTTCGATCTCGATCAGGATTTCATCGATGGCGACGGCCTCACCGGCCTTCTTCTTCCAGGTCAGCATGGTGGCCTCGGCCACGGACTCGGACAGTTGGGGAACTTTGACTTCTACGATAGCCATTGGGATTCTTTCGAAAATAGGGTTCTGTTCTGGTGTCGGGTCGCTGGCCTTACTTGGTCAGCACAAAACCCTTGAGCTTGCCGAAGGCGCCATCGACCAGCGCCTTTTGCTGTTCCTGGTGCAAATGCGAGTAGCCGACGGCGGGCGACGCGGACGCGGCGCGGCCGGAGTAGCCGAGCTTCTGGCCGTCGATCATGTTCTCGTGGATGTTGTGCTGGATGAAGAACCAGGCGCCCTGGTTCTGTGGCTCATCCTGGCACCACACGACCTCGGTGGCGTTCGGGTAGCGCTTGATCTCGGCGCCGAAGGCCTTGTGCGGGAACGGGTACAGCTGCTCGACGCGGATGATGGCCACATCGTCGTCTTCGCGCTCGGCACGCTTTTTCACGAGGTCGTAGTACACCTTGCCCGAGCAGGCCACCACGCGCTTGACCTTGGCGGCATTGCGCACGACGGCTTCGTTCTGCTCCGGAATCACGGTCTGGAAACCGCCCTTGGTGAACTCCGACAGCGGCGAGGTCGCATCCTTGTTCCGCAGCAGCGACTTCGGCGTCATGATGATCAGCGGCTTGCGCAGGTCGCGCACCATCTGGCGGCGCAGCACGTGGAAGATCTGGCTGGCCGTGGTCGGCTGCACCACCTGCATGTTGGTGTCGGCCGACAGCTGCATGAAGCGCTCCAGGCGCGCCGAGCTGTGCTCGGGGCCCTGTCCTTCGTAGCCGTGCGGCAGCATCAGCGTGATGCCGTTGACGCGGCCCCACTTCACTTCACCTGACGCGATGAACTGGTCGATGACGACCTGGGCGCCGTTGGCGAAGTCGCCAAACTGGGCTTCCCAGATGACCAGGGTGTTCGGGTCGTTCGATGCGTAGCCGTATTCGAAGCCCAGCACGGCCTCTTCCGAGAGGATGGAGTCGATGACGACGAACGGTGCCTGGTTCTCGGCCACATTCTGCAGCGGCACATAGGTGCCCACATCCCACTTCTCGCGCTTCTGGTCGTGGATCACGGAATGGCGGTGCGTGAACGTGCCGCGGCCGCAGTCCTCGCCCGACAGGCGCACCGGGAAGCCGCTGGCCACCAGCGAGGCAAAAGCCATGTGCTCGCCCATGCCCCAGTCCACCGGAATGTCGCCCCGGCCCATGGCCGCGCGGTCGTCATAGACCTTCTTGACAAGCTGGTGCGGCGTGACGCTGTCGGGGATAGTGGTGATTTTTTCGGACAGGCGCTTCCACTCGGCCAGCGGGATGGCGGTCTCGGAGGCATCGGTCCACTTCTTGCCCAGGAACGGGCTCCAGTCGACGGCGTACTTGCGCTTGAAGTCGGTCAGCACCGGGTCCACGGTGTGCTTGCCCGCGTCCATGGCGGCGCGGTAGGCCTTGACCATGTCGTCGCCGAGCGTCTCGCCCAGGCCCTGCGCCGCCAGCTTGTCGGCATAGAGCTTGCGCGTGCCGGGGTGGGCGCCGATCTTCTTGTACATCAGCGGCTGGGTGAGCGCCGGGGTGTCCTGCTCGTTGTGGCCGAGCTTGCGGAAGCAGATGACATCGACCACGACGTCCTTGCGGAACTCCATGCGGAACTCCAGCGCCAGCTCCATGGCCAGCGCCACGGCTTCAGGGTCGTCGCCGTTCACGTGCAGCACGGGCGACTCGATCATCTTCACCACGTCGGTGCAGTACAGCGTGGAGCGGCTGTCGCGCGGGTCCGAGGTGGTGAAGCCGATCTGGTTGTTGATCACGATGTGCACCGTGCCGCCCGTGGAATAGCCCCGGGTTTGCGCCAGTGCCAGGGTTTCCTGGATCACGCCCTGGCCGGCAAAGGCCGCGTCGCCGTGGACGAGAACCGGCAGCACCTGCTGGCCCAGCGGGTCGCCGCGGCGGTCCATGCGCGCGCGCACCGAGCCCTCGACCACCGGGTTCACGATTTCAAGGTGCGAGGGGTTGAACGCCAGGCTCAGGTGCACCGGGCCACCGGCGGTGGACACGTCCGAGCTGAAGCCCTGGTGGTACTTGACGTCGCCCGAGGGCAGGTCTTCGGGGGCGGTGTGGTCGAACTCGGCGAACAGGTCCTTGGGCATCTTGCCCAGCGAATTGACCAGCACGTTCAGGCGGCCGCGGTGGGCCATGCCGATCACGATTTCCTGCACGCCCTTGGTGCCGGCCGACTGGATCAGCTCGTCCATCGCCACGATGAAGCTCTCGCCGCCTTCGAGCGAGAAGCGCTTTTGCCCCACGTACTTGGTGTGCAGGAAGCGCTCCAGGCCCTCGGCTGCCGTCAGGCGATCGAGGATGTGCTTTTTCTTGTCGGCGCTGTAGGTGGCCTTGGAGCGGATGGATTCGAGCTTTTGCTGCCACCAGCGCTTCTGGTTCTGGTCGGTGGCATACATGTATTCAGCGCCCAGGGTGCCGCAATAGGTTTCGCGCAGCGCATTGAGCAGCTCGCGCAGGGGCATGCTGTCCTTGCCGAAGAAGGTGTTGCTGGTGTCGAACACGGTTTCTTGATCGGCATCGCTGAAGCCGTAGAACGACGGCTCCAGCTCGGGGATGGCGGGGCGCTCGGTGCGCTTGAGCGGATCGAGGTCGGCCCAGCGCTGGCCCACGTTGCGATAGGCAGCAATCAGCTGCTGCACGGCGGTGCGCTTGCGCCCCATTTCGGCGTCGTGGCTGGCCACGACCACCTTGGTGCCGCCTTGCTTGGCCCGCTCGGCAAAAGCACTGATCACCGGCAGGTGCGGCACGTCCTTGGCATCGCTGCCGTCGGCGGCTGGCACATGCTGCAGCGCATCGAAATATTCACGCCAGGTGTCGGGAACGCTGCCGGGGTTCGCCAGGTAGTTCTCGTACATCTCTTCGACATAGGGCGCATTGCCACCAAAGAGATAGGTGTTGCCTTGGTAGGCTTGGTAAACGGATGTCGTCTCGCTCATATTCCGCTGGCCTCCGCTTTCCTTTGGAAAGCATTAGGGTGGTTTAGAAACCTTCCGCGACACGGCTGAACCGGTTGGCGGATGCGACTGTGGCTGGGGAAGGGCCTTGTACGGCCGACATTGTGCCACCGAACGCATGCCGCCAGGGCTGCGGTGGCAGCCGGCGCCCACGCCAGCTATCACCGCTGTCGCGCCAGGCGCTCGCTTACAGTCGCAGCATCGCACTGACCCTTAGAACGTGTTTACCCACCATGACATCACCGTCCCTGCAAAACAAGGTTTTTTTGCTGCTGCTGAGCGCCGTCACGCTGGCTTTTCTGGCCGTCCTGTGGCCGTTCTATGAAGCCGTCTTCTGGGGAATGGCATTGGCCATCTTGTTCACGCCGCTGCACCAGCGCCTGCTCAAGCGCATGCCGTCGCGGCGCAATCTGGCCGCGCTGACCACACTCACGCTGTGCCTGGTGGTCGTCATCCTGCCGCTGGCGCTCATCGGCGTGTCACTGGCCCAGGAAGCCGTCCATATTTATGACCGGCTGCGCTCGGGCGAACTGGACATGGGGGCCTACTTTCAGCAAGTCGTGGCCGCGATGCCAGCGTGGGCGTCGGGTGTGCTGGACCGCCTGGGCCTATCCAGTGTCGCCGCGTTGCAGCAAAAAGTTTCCAGCGCCGCCCTCCAAGCCAGCCAGCTCATTGCGACACGCGCACTGAACATTGGGCAGAACACTTTCCAGTTCTTGGTGAGCTTCGGCATCATGCTGTACCTCTTGTTCTTCTTGTTGCGCGATGGCCCGCGACTGGGAGCGCGCATACGCCACGCCATTCCGCTGGACGAGGACCACAAGCGCAAGCTGAGCCAGAAGTTCACCACCGTGGTCCGCGCCACCGTCAAAGGAAACATCGTCGTGGCGGCATCGCAAGGCCTGCTGGGCGGATTCATTTTTGCCGTAGTGGGCATCCAGGGACCCGTGCTGTGGGGCGTATTGATGGCCTTCCTGTCCCTGCTGCCTGCCGTAGGCGCCGGATTGATCTGGGCCCCGGTGGCCATTTACTTCTTTGCCACGGGAGCACTCTGGCAAGCCATCACGCTCACCGCCTTCGGCATCTTTGTGATCGGCTTGGTCGACAACATGCTGCGTCCGGTCCTGGTCGGCAAAGACACCAAGATGCCCGACTATGTCGTGCTGATCTCCACGCTCGGCGGCATGGCGCTTTTTGGCCTCAGCGGATTTGTGATCGGCCCGGTCATTGCCGCGCTGTTCATCGCCACCTGGGATTTGTTTGCGCCCTCCGAAATTCCACAAACCGTGCCTGCGCGCGCCGCCCGGCCTGTCCCAAAGCTCCCTGAGGTTGAGCGCTGAATGGCGACGGACATTCGCAGGAGTTAGGTCGTTTTGTCTTGGCAATACAACCGGATGACTACGCTAATGCAGACGCGTTGATGGTGCCTTGTATAGATCTTGGAGGCTTATGCCGCACAGGCCCACCGTGAGTGTTATCGGTCCTTTTCCCTGTACCAATACGATCTGCGCTTAGTTTTCTTGATTGCGATCATTGGGCGTTCTACATCCAGTCCCGCTTTCCCGTCTGCGTTCTTGCCTCCACCACCACCAATAACGAAGGGAACCTGCATGTCCTTGCCACCCACCTTCACGGTGACAAGACCGGTTACAGGTGATGGCACCATGCCGCCGCCAAGGACGAAACTCTCTCTGATCAAGCAGTCAGGTCGGTCGGTTCATGAACTCGGTCTGCCTGAAGGGGATGATCCGGAACTTACGAACATGACAGATCGCTTTGCGATTGATGCACAAGCGCCTCGTTTGGGTCGATAACGCCCTTGACCTGCGTGGCGCCACGAATCTTGGTCGTCCTATGCAAAAGTTCTGTGGAATGATCGGTCCTGGCAGCGCAGCGGTCACTCGGCCCGCGAAAAGTAATAGCGGCAGCGGTCATCGATCCGTCAAAACTGGATAACGGCACCCAGCCTGCTGCAGACATGCCAGGAGTCAGAAATGCAGCGGTTGCTGCCGGCGGTTATCAGCCGTCGAACTCACGATGGCTGGCGCCAAGCGGTCATCGGAGGTGCAACCGACGCTTGCACAAACGGCGGCTGTACGAGGTGCTGCGGTCGTAGGCCCCTGCCACCTTGCCGGCGCTGCGCAAACGGCCGCTTGCCCATCACTTGGACGTGCGGAACCGACCCATCACAGACATTCCCGCCTGGAGTTTCCGTGTCTGAAGCGGTCTCACATGAAGCCCGGGTTGCGCGGGAGATAGCGTGTCCAGTTGCCGCAATCGTGTGTCGACATCAGCACCATGGGAAGTGTGAATCACATGCCTTGGCTGGCTGCGATCGCCAGTGCATCGCTGGTCCCGGGAACGAACACGGAGATCTGTTTTGCCTTCCCCGCGACGGCCATGGCCAGCGCCGCCCTGAATGCACCAGGCATCGCATGACCATGCCTGACTGCCAGGGGACCTATATGACCCACCGCAGCAACGTACGCGTAGCCAACGCGCACGTCTCCATCCTCGAGAAAAATACCTTCCATCCGGGGATCGCTCAGCAAGTAGCGGTGATGCTTCTCTCGCGAAACACCCAGGATTGCGACGTCGATTTGCCGCAGCAGTTCTAGATCGGCGGCGGTCGTCCGGATGGGCGTCGTGCGCAGCGCGGGGCCCTGCGCGTGACGCGCCAATGACGCACGCTCTGCGCTGCACAAATGGAGGGGCACGCGCGGCAACAGGCCGTGCTGCACATACAGCCCCTGAGACACCACATTTAAGGCGAAGGTAATCAGGCTCTTTTCCGTGGCACCGGCCTGACGCGCATGCTGCAGGGTGCGGTCCAGCAGTTGGTTGCCGATACCCAGTCCCTGCCGGCCAGGTGCAACAAACAATTCCGCCAGAAACCAGAGCCGGCCGCAAACCCATCTCAAGGCGAAGCCCACTATCTCGCCATCATCCTCGGCCAGCCACACGCCGCGCGGGTCATCTCGCAGGCAGAACAGCTGGAAATGCGGAGGCCGCGAAGTGGCGATCGATCCGAAACCGTGGCGCACGGCCAGATCGTTGATGCTGCGGGCAACCAGCTCTTCGGCGCGCGCCAACTCGTCGACATGCGCAGGTCGGACAACGAGCGACGTGGGCAGTTCCTCTGTGACGGCACCTGAATGTTTAGCATAGGGTCACGAGAGGGCCAAACATCCAATCAATGGCGGCGTTTCGCCTGTTTCTGGCCGCTCACTAACTTTCGCACAGCGACCCAGCGTAGTCCTTCGCCCGTGGGGATTCAAGGACTGCTTTGTCGGGTCATAGGGCACCGGTGATAGCCACAGATGCAGTCCTCCAAATGGGTAAATACCTTGGACGCAGGCTAAACCACCGTGTCGGTCTGGTACGTTGTTGATGTACCCATGCCCTGGGTTAGCTGATTGCCATGAGCGACTTGCGCCAATTCGATCCGGTTGCGTCCAGCGGCTTTGCCACGGTAAAGGGCGGCGTCGGCTTCTTGCATAGCGTCCTCTAAGACATGTGCACCAGCGAAGTTGTGTGAAACCCCAATCGTGATCGTGCAGTGCAGTGGATAGTTGGAGCCAGGGATCTTGATGGCTTGATTTTCGATGGCTGCACGCAAACGCTCAGCCAGGTGCATGACCCCCAGAATGTCGGTGTCTAGGCAGATGACAAGAAACTCTTCTCCGCCGATACGGCCTGCCAAGTCGCCAAGGCGCACCGTGGTGCGAAGTACCTCCGCCACATGGCACAGGACGGCATCTCCGATTTGGTGGCCATAGGTATCGTTGATGCGTTTGAAGTGGTCGACGTCAACCATCAGCAAGTGCGCAGGCACTGCCTTGCTGGAGTTGAAATACCGTTGCAGCGCTTCCGTAAGTCCGCGGCGATTGAGTAACTGTGTCATGGGGTCACGCGCAGCCAGGTTGCGCAGGTCATCGGTCAAGCGGCGCAGTACCAGCCAAACGATCGATGGCGGCAACACCGTGGCCAGGGATGACATGTAGATGTAGAACACCATCTGGAAATTGCGGTCCATCTGCAGTGCATCTAGGCCGCCATCCAGAATCTTCATGAACTTGAGTGCATTGAGTACGCAAATGCCGCTGATCAAGGCTGCAAAAAATACCATCTCCCCATACAAATCTTTGGCAAAGGTGCGCACGCCATAGACCACGGTGATGGCCATGACCAAGAAAAGCAGGGCGGACATGCCCGAGAGCATGGCGTAGCGGGCAGCCGGGCCCAGGCTCCATTGCACCAGCACCTGCGCGGCGCCGTAGGTCACGGCGAATGCAAGCAGTGGACGCCACAAAGGGACGGAGTGCCCAAAAAAACGCATGGCACCCAGCCCGTAAGCCACTGGGGAGGCTAATGTGAAGGTGTGGTTGACAACACTCATCAGGCTCCAGGCGGGGCCTCCTTCAGCCAATTGCAACACATAGGCAAAACCCAACAGGAGGTTGCCCATCGCAAAAAAGTCCATCCCCATCTTTTTGCCGTGCAGGCGTCTGCTGATGAGCCAAAACATCACCGAAAAGCACAGCAGGTGTGCGCACAGCATGCCGACGAGAATGGTTGCAACCATGTTGACGTTGAGAGGGGGAGCTGACGGTGTGGCCAGGAACCTGGGCTACATCACTTTGCAAACACGGCCAAGAAAGGTGGATTGCCGGCCAGTGTAACAACCGGTAATCGAGCAGGACGACGCCAGTTGAATAATCTGCGTGCGGATTCCCAGTCCTTTGACTACGGAGTCTGCTAACAAGTACACAGAAAGTATCGGTTTTGGCCACAGGCACAGCCAAACACCCAGGCCGCCACATAAGCCTTTAGCACGCCTTCGAAATCTATTCATGGGGCGACACCTTGAATTCCTCGGTCGGGTAGAACACCGGCAGCACACCGGACTGATCGCACAAGACGGACGTGCTGGCGCGGTCCACCGGATGCGAGTAACGCCACTTGAATATGGAGTTGCTCGGCGCGGGGCGCGAAGAAGGCCGGGCATGGTGGATGGCGAACAGCCGAGCAAATTCCAGGCATCCCCGATCCAGCAGGTAGAGCACCCTGGCTAGATGAACCAACAATCACAGCAGCCAATTGACTTGCAATAAAACGAAAGCAGAGCCATGACATAGTCCCAACGCAACGACAGCAGCTGTAGCGATTCCAGTCTTCGGAAGTGGAATCTTGTCCTGACCGCTCAACAGTTCCCGACAACGCCATGCGCCATAGAAAATAGCGGCATCCGATACCACCAGCAACGCCAAGGCCAGGATGGTGATGGACATATCCCTGCTCGACCAACCCGAGCGCAGTGCCAGCAATGCGTTGGCCAGCACGGCCAATCCAGTGCGGTTCCACGCCAAAGCTGTTCGCTCAGCCTGCAACCCCGGGTCCCACGGCGGCCGCGAGAGGCGTCATGACAATTCGTACCTGCGCAACGAGCAGCCGTGCAACTACCACGCCAATACCCAGCGTGATCGCAGCAATCAGAGGGATGGCTATGGTGCTCCGTTGATACGTTTGAGTTCGGCAACCACACCGCCTTTCAGGACGCTGTAGTGCTCTGCGTAATGGACCAACGCCTGCGCTAACGTGGCTTTCTTGGGCCCTCCAAGCTGCGGCGCATGCGCGCTATTGGCATTGGCGAGCTGCTCGACAGCCCACCGCACGGCGTCAGCGTGTCTGTCAAAATCTCTGCAAGAGACGCGCGCCATTAATGATGACTCACTTGGACCCGCCAACGGCCTCGGTATGGAAAGGCTTGGGTTGCTTCGCCATGCCGCACCTCCGCCGTTGAGGCAGCCCTGCAGGACACCGGCGCGCAAGGGCCCTCTTCCATTCTTCATAACGCTCATTCGTCATCTCCAACATGGGATGACGGGTGCAGAGACCGGTTTTAGCCCTTTGCAGGCCACACCGGCACACTGGAAAGCGCAACGGCCCTCGCTGCGGCGAGTAAGCGCTCGCGGCAGCTCAGTGCTATCAAAGCCGCGTCCGACGCCGAAAAAACAAAGACCCCCGTGAGAAGGCCTTTGAAATCAAGCACTTGCGTCTTGTTAATCTTGGTGGGACGTGCGGGGGTCGAACCCACGACAAACGGATTAAAAG
>NZ_MWOM01000004.1:79038-118802 GCF_012931925.1 Acidovorax sp. SRB_24 | reverse complement strand
CTGTCGGCCGCCGCCCTGCCCGAAGCCGCCGAGCGCCTGCAGGCCCTGGGCCGCGCACGGCCCGAAGGCAGCGACATCCACACCGCGCCGGTCGAGCCTGTGGGCCCCGGACGGCTACGCGTGGCGCAGGGCCCGCCTTTGAGCGACTACCTGGGCACGGTGGCGTCGCTGGCACGTTCGCCAGCGGCGCGTGCACAGCAACAGGGTCCCTGGACGCTGGTGCTGGTGCTGGTGCAGGCCGTGCCCGCCGGCACCGAGGGCACGCCGGTGGCGCGGAACCTGGTCAGGAATGTGCTGCAGCTCAGCTGGGACCAGCGCAACGAGCGGCCTCCCAAAGAGCCCAACCGCTGGTCTGAACTGCGCCCCATGCGCATGCCCGATGGCGCTGCCCCCGCGTCTTTGTCCGTGGCCGGCTGGCTGCAGGATGCCCAGGGCCGCGTGGTGGCCGCCGCGCAATCGCACTGCCGGGCAGGGGATTGAAGGCATGGGTAGAATTAGTCACCGGGCCCAAGTTTCTTGACGCCCGGTTTTTTTGTGCCTGCGCAGAGCAGGGTTCGGTGGGCCTTTTCGGCAGCCACCCGCAAATTCCGGTCCCAAGCCAAGCGCCCACCGCGGCAAAAATTGTTTTGCCACGTCCCTTGATGGAGCTTGGAATTTCATGGAAATCTTCGATTACGACAACATCCTGCTGCTGCCGCGCAAATGCCGCGTGAACAGCCGCTCGGAGTGCGACGCCAGCGTGGAGCTGGGCGGGCGCACCTTCCGCATCCCCGTGGTGCCGGCCAACATGAAGACCGTGGTCAGCGAGGCAATCTGCGTCTGGATGGCGCAGAACGGCTACTTCTACGTCATGCACCGCTTTGACTTCGACAACGTGCAGTTTGTCCGCGACATGAAGGCCAAGGGCCTGTTCGCCTCGATTTCGCTGGGCGTCAAGCAGCCCGACTACGACACCGTGGACCGGCTCGCGGCCGCCGGCTTGGTGCCCGAATACGTCACCATCGACATCGCGCACGGCCATGCCGACAGCGTGCGGGACATGATCGGCTACATCAAGAAGAAGATGCCCGCCGCCTTCGTCATCGCGGGCAACGTGGCCACGCCCGAGGCCGTGATCGACCTGGAAAACTGGGGCGCCGACGCCACCAAGGTCGGCATCGGCCCTGGCAAGGTCTGCATCACCAAGCTCAAGACCGGCTTTGGCACGGGCGGCTGGCAGCTCTCGGCCCTCAAGTGGTGCGCGCGCGTGGCCACCAAGCCCATCATTGCCGACGGCGGCATCCGCGAGCACGGCGACATCGCCAAGAGCATCCGCTTTGGCGCCACCATGGTCATGGTCGGCTCGCTGCTGGCGGGCCACGAGGAGTCGCCGGGCCAGACCGTCGAGGTCGATGGCAAGCTCTACAAGGAGTACTACGGCAGCGCGTCCGACTTCAACAAGGGCGAGTACCGCCACGTCGAGGGCAAGCGCATCCTCGAGCCGGTCAAGGGCACGCTGGCCGAAACGCTGGTCGAGATGGAGCAGGACGTGCAAAGCTCCATCAGCTACTCGGGCGGCAAGAAGCTCATGGACATCCGCAAGGTCAACTACGTGGTCCTGGGCGGCGACAACGCCAGCGAACATCTGATGTGAGACGTGGCCGCAGCGCGCGCCGCTGCCTGGTGCGCGCTCTGTGGCCGCAGGGCCCGCGCAGCTGCAAGCTGCCTGACAGGCTGGCGCGCGAAAAACGCCCATCATGCGGCCACGGATATCCACCCACCGCCGAGGACGCCTTTCCATGACCGCCACCCCCCCTCTTCGCATCGCCGTGCTGGGCACCGGCATGATGGGCCTGCGCATGGCCCGCCGCCTGTGCGAGGCCGGCCACCAGGTGCAGGCCTGGAACCGCACCCGCGCCAAGGCCGAGCCCCTGGCCCAGGCCGGCGCCACCGTGCACGACCACGCCGCCGATGCGGTGCGCCAGGCCGATATCG
Source organism: Acidovorax sp. SRB_24 (assembly GCF_012931925.1). NCBI lineage: Bacteria > Pseudomonadati > Pseudomonadota > Betaproteobacteria > Burkholderiales > Comamonadaceae > Acidovorax > Acidovorax sp. SRB_24. Next base: position 116,828 of record NZ_MWOM01000004.1, on the reverse strand, counting down.
CCATCAGCCTGCTCGAAAGCGGGCCCGTGGTGGCCCAGGTGCTGTTCGAACAGGGCGTGGCACAGGCCTTCCGCCCGGGCAGCCTGTTCATCGACATGGCATCGATCCAGCCCCATGAAGCACGCGACCACGCGGCACGCCTGGGCGAGATGGGCCTGGCCCACCTGGACGCGCCGGTCTCGGGCGGCACCGTCGGTGCCGAGGCGGGCACCCTGGCCATCATGGTCGGCGGCAAGGCCGCCGACTACCAGCGGGCCCTGCCGGTGTTTGCCACGCTGGGCCGGCCCACGCATGTCGGGCCGCACGGCGCGGGCCAGCTCGCCAAGCTGGCCAACCAGATGATCGTCGGCATCACCATCGGCGCCGTGGCCGAGGCTCTGCTGCTGGCCGCCAAGGGCGGTGCCGATATGGCCAAGGTGCGCGAAGCCATCAGCGGCGGCTTTGCCGACAGCCGCATCCTGCAGCTGCACGGCCAGCGCATGGTCGAGCGCGACTTCGCACCGCGCGCGCGCATGCACGTGCAGCTCAAGGACATGCGCAACGCCCTCGCCACGGCCCACGAAATCGGATTTGACGCGCCCGTGACCACGCTGTTCGAAAGCTTGTACGCCCAAGGCGTCGAACACGGCCTGGGCGAACTGGACCAGAGCGGCCTGTTCGTGGAACTGGCCAGCCGCAACGCCATGCAGTGAATTTTTTGCGCCGATTTTTTCGCTCTACCTTGCAAACGGCGAAAAAACTGGTGCATAATTCGAGGCTCTGCAGCAACGCAGAAACAATTTAAGCGTGGGGTTCTTAGCTCAGTTGGTAGAGCAGCGGACTCTTAATCCGTAGGTCGACAGTTCGAATCTGTCAGGACCCACCACCTACAAGCCGCAAGGCACAAAGCGCCGACGCTATTTAAAAGATAGCGCCGGCGTTTTCGTTTTCAGTCGATATGTGACGTTTTATGTGACGTGTCTCATATCCAGTGCTATCGCGGCGCTCTGGCGTGACAGAAAAACGTCTGCAGCCGACTTTGCGGATTGCATCTCTGTGGGTCATCAGCACGCACCCGTATATCGGGCTTCAAGCCACGCGGAAAGCGCGTTCGTGGCTGCGATCGCCTCCGTTTGGGTGGGGCCGCATAACCATGTTTGTGGCCAGCGTCGCAAATAGCCCTCGTCCCATTCCATCCCGGCTATCACCATGCAGCCGTCGCTGCGGCGCTTGACCATGTGAGCGTCGGACAGCTGACGCAGGAAAACCGATGTATCGCCATCCATAGGGTGCAGGTTGACCATCCAACCTTCTGGGGCCGAGGTGCTGATGAGCAGCCCCATGGGCATGGGCCTTTGAAGCAGTAGCCGGACGGGAAGAAAAACGCCTGAGTACCTGAGCCGGATAACGCACGCTGGCACGCCGGCAGCACGCCGCGTTGCCTTGTCGGCCTCGCAATTTGGGGTGCCGCCGTAGGGGCGAGGAACTCCGGGGAAGTCCATGTTTGGGGGCCCTTTCGATGCTGTATAAATATACAGCACCTGTCGCCCGCCGTGAGGCCGCATTGCGCGGCACAACACGTCAAATCCCGTCATGTGAAATAGGCCACGACCTTCCCGCCGGCCCACGCCGGGCTTTGCTCTGCCCAAGGTCGGCGCCCCCGTCGAGATCGGCACATTAAGCGGGCAGGCGCGGCGGGGTCTCGACCGCGCGCTGGAACTGTTGGCTGGGGTCCGGGCTTGTGCTGGGCGGGGGTGGGGGCGGCCTGGGCTGGCAGGGGCAGCGGGCGGGCCGTGGGAGCGCGACGAGGGGGCGGGAAGGGGGTACGGGTGCCGCGAGAGCTGCGCGCGCCTGTGGCGCTGTGATGGCCTGCGGCCGCTGGAGCACGGGAGGCCGGCTGGCCCAGGCCGGACATGCCCAGCTGTCCCCGGCCGCGCGGCGGCAGGGGCGGGTCGGGCCGCTAGGCCAGTGCGGGCGCTGCCACCGGGTCAACGCCGGGCAGCAGGTAGGGGTCGAAGCGCGCGATCTCCTCGCCCATCCATTCGTTGATGCTCTGGGCGAGCAGGGTCTGCAGGGGCTGGATCTCGTTGCGGGCGAACACTCTGGCGGCGTTGATCACGTCGCCAAAACCGCCGGCGTTTGCGGGCACCACGCCCATGAGCTGGGGCGGGATGCGGTGGGCGGCCAGCTGGTCATCGCGGCTCACGTTCTTGATGTTGAAGAACTCGTCCTTCGCCGCTGCCTCTCCAATGGGAATCAGGCTGATGCCGTCCTTTTTGCCGTTCGGGCTGTAATAGAACAGGTTCTTGAAGTTGCCCACGCCCTTGGCGCTTTTGAGGGCGCCGCGCAGGCTGTCGATATCCTGCTGGTCCTGCGCCGGATCGGTGAGGTAGAGGATGAAGCCCGCGTGGCTGCCGTTGTTGTAGTAGCGGCGCCGGAACAAGGTGGCCGACTCATTGAGCCAGGCCGACTGCAGCGCCGCCAGGTACTGCGGCAGACCGTACACCTCCTGGTGCACGTCGGGCTCCAGGATGTGGCAGATGCTGCCCGGCAGAAATTCATGGTCCTCCTGCCAGCCACGCACAAAGCCGTATTTGCGCAGGTCACGGCCCCGGCGCACGTATTTGGCCAGGGCGTGCTCCAGCTGCAGCGCGCCGCCCAGCCGATTGGTGCGCCGCTCCAGGTAACCGTTGCCGAAGGTGATGAAGTCCATGCCCAGCTTGTGCACCGTGGCGCGGCTGAGCAGCTTGTGCGGCCGGAAGGTGCTGGCCAGCACCTGGGCCTTGAAGTGCACCGCGCTGCCGTGGTGGGTGGCCGCCCGCAGGCTGCGCGCCAGGCCGTCAAATGACACCGGCGGCTCGTACCAGGTGCCGTTGAACCAGCACTCCACATAGTCCAGGATCTCGCGCCGGTCCATAACGCCCTCGGGTTCGCCAAAGGTGAAGGCCTGCATGCCTGGGGCGGCTGCCGTGCCGGTGGCGGCCAGGCTCTGGGTGGTGGTGGTATCGCTGCTGCTCATCAGTTGATCTCCAAAATGGAACGGGCCGCGCCGCCGGTGGCGGTGGCTTCGAGGGGTTCGTTGTCGAGGGCGTTCATGCAGGCCCATGCCAGGTCGGCGTGGCCGGCGTCCTTGCTGCGGCCGGCCGCATAGGTCACGCCACGGCCGCTGCCGGTCACCTCGCGTTTGATGGCCATGAAGCTCTGCTGCAGGTCCACGTCGCCCGCGTCGAACTCCAGGCGCTGGCCGCGGATCACGCTCTGGGCCTTGAGCACCAGGCGCTGCTTGAGCTCTGCCGTGTATTGCAGGCCACGGGCCGCCGGGTAGAACTGCTTGACCAGCTGGAACACGCCCTGTCCGAGGCCCGTGGTGTCGATGGCGATGTGCTGCACGTTGTAGCGCTGGGTGATTTTCTTGATCTCTTCGGCCTGGGCCTCGAAGTCCGCGCCCTTGAACTGCATGCGCCACAGCACCCGGAACTTGCCGCCCGGCTGCTGCGGCGGCGCGAGCACCACCAGGCCGGCCGCATCACCCGTGTGGCTGGGGTCGTAGCCCACCCACACGCCCTTGTATCCAAAGGGACGCTGGGCAAAGGGCTTGAAGTCGGCCCACACCTCCCATGCATCCACATGGCAGCGCATCAGCTCGGACAGCGGGAAGGCGCTGAACGACTCGTCCACAAACCCGCACATCAGCAGGTTTGAAAATTCCTCGTCGCTGTACTCAAACCGCAGCTCCTCCAGGTCGAACAGATCGCAGCCGCCCGCCTCCGCATCCATGATGTTGACGATCTGGCGCCAGATCCGGTCTTCGCCCGTGAAGCCGCCGGCCAGCCTGTCGTGCGACAGGTCGAGCTCGATGCGGTCCGCCTTCGCGCGCTTGCGGTTGATGCGTTGGCCCGACCAGAACGCATAGGCCTGGTGCTGCAGGCTCGATGGCGTCGAAAAGTAGGTTTTGCGCCACTTCTTGTGCATCGCCATGCCGCTGGCCACCTTGTTCAGCTCCTCGAATTTGTGGGTCCAAAAGAACTCATCGAAGTAGAAATTGCCGTGGTAGCCCTGGGCCGTGCGCGCGTTGGTGCCGAGGAAATACAGGTTCGCCCCGTTGCTCAGCTGGATCGGGTCGCCGGCCAGCTCCACCCCGCACACCTCACTGGCGAAGGCCGTGATGTACTGCCGAAAAATGTGCGCCTGGGCCTTGCTGGCTGACAAGAAAATCTGATTGCGGCCAGTCTCCAGCGCGTCAATCAAAGCCTCGCGCGCAAAGTAGTAGGTGGCCCCGATCTGGCGCGATTTGAGGATGGCGCGCGTGCGCTCCTGGCTGGCCTGCCACCACGCCAGCTGGTACTTGAACAGGCCATCGATGAAGGCCGTTTTCAGCTGCTCGATCTGGTCCTGGTCGAAGTGGTTGCGATCGGGCCGTTTCTTAGGGCCTTCGTTGCGCTTGCGGATCTCGGGGTTCAGGTCCGATTCCTTGCCGGATTTTTGGTACTGGTGCACGCGCGCCAGGCGCTCGATCTGCCGGCCCAGCAGGTCAATCTCTTTGAAGTCGCCGCCGGTCTTTCCGTCCTTGCCGATCAAGGTGCACAGCCGCATTTCCAGCGCGCCCTCGACCCGCTCCACGGGTTTGGCTTCGGCCCATTTTTCAGCCTTCGCCCACTCATGCAGCGTGGTGCGCGGCACGCCCAGGTGGTCCGCGATGTGGGTGATGCGCCAGCCCATCCAGTAGAGCGCCCGCGCCTGGCGCCGCGCGCCTGCACCCTTGTCGTCGGCCAGCGCATGCGGCAGCTGCGCGCCTGCGATGTCGCTGGCGCCGGCTGCATCGGTCTCGAAGGGGAACGGGTTGTCGGGCTCTGCCAGGCTGGCCGCTGTGGTGCTCATGGGCCATGAGGTTAGGGCGCACTACGCGCGCGCGCACCCCCTGCGTTATGTGCAAACCGCGCCCACAGGGCAAACCATTTGGCCTGCGCGGGCGTCGTCGCCACCATAAGGGCTAGCCCAATCCGGGCACGTTTTAGCAACCACCCCAACAACCCAACCGGACCCAAAACAGCATGGCAAAGTCTAAATTTTTCCGCGTGGCCACCGAGGGCGCCACCACCGATGGCCGCCAAGTCGAACGCCTCTGGATCGAACAGATGGCCAAGAACTTCAACCGCGAAAAATACGGCGCCCGCGTGTGGCTGGAGCACTACCGCGGCACCGTGCCGGGTGGTCCGTTTGACGCCCTGGGCGATGTGTTGGCTGTCGAAGCCCGCACCGTGGAAAACGGCAAGCTGGCCCTGTTCGCGCAGATCGAGCCGCTGCCCGCCCTGATCGAGATGAACAAGAAGGGGCAAAAGCTCTACACCTCGATTGAAGTGCACCCGCAGTTTGCCGACTCCGGCGAAGCCTACTTCACGGGCCTGGCCGTCACCGACAGTCCCGCCAGCCTGGGCACCGAGATCCTGAAATTCTCCGCAGGCGCAGCGGCCAACCCCTTCGCCGCCCGCAAGAGCGACAAAGCCGCCCTGTTCACCGCGGCCGAGCCCGTCGCGCTGGAGTTTGAAGACGGCGCTCCCGCCGGTGAAGGCGGAGCACTGCAGGCCATCGTGGCCATGTTCAAGAGCACGCTGGAGAAGCTGCACGCCCCGGCGCCGGCACCCGCTGCGCCCGCCACACCCGCTGCGCCCGCCACACCGGCAGCGCAAAACCACAGCGCCGGCCTGGACCCTGCCCTGGCCGCCGTGATGCTGGCCAGCACCCAGACGGTGCAAGCACTGGCCGACCAGGCCACCACAACGCACACCGCGCTGAACAAGCTGCAGGGCCAGGTGGACGCCTTAGTGCAGCAACTGAGCCAGCAGCCCGAAGGCACCAGTCGCCCCCACGCCACCGGCGGCGATGGCGTGGTGCGCGCCGAGTTCTGAACGCAGCCCCCGCAACCCAAAAACCAACCTGGAAACATTCACATGAAGAACGAAACCCGCAAGCACTACGGCGCCTACCTGGCGCAGCTGGCCGCTATCAACGGCGTGGCCAGCGCCGCCGAAAAATTCACCGTGGCCCCATCGATCCAGCAAAAGCTGGAGAGCAGCATGCAGGAGTCCAGCGCGTTCCTGCAGCTCATCAACGTTGTGGGTGTGGAAGAGCAGAGCGGCGAATCCCTGGGCCTGGGCATCAGCGGCACCATCGCGGGCCGCACCGACACCAGCGGCGCAGGCACGCGCACCACGCAAGACCCCACCGGACTGACCAAGGACGCCTACGAGTGCAAGCAAACCAACTTTGACACCCACATCAAATACGCCACGCTGGACGCCTGGGCCAAGTTCAAGGACTTCCAGACCCGCGTGAGCGCGCAGGTGGTGCAGCGCTGCGCCCTGGACCGCATCATGATCGGCTGGAACGGCACCAGCGCCGCCGTCTCCACCAACCGCGCCACCAGCCCGCTGCTGCAGGACGTGAATATCGGCTGGCTGCAAAAGCTGCGCGCCAATGCTGCCGCGCGCGTCATGACGGGCGGCGCCGCTGCCGGCAAGGTCACTGTGGGTGCCGGCGGCGACTACGCCAACCTGGACGCCCTGGTCTACGACGCCTACAAGACGCTGCTGGACCCCTGGTTCCAGGAAGATCCGCAGCTGGTGGCCATCGTCGGCCGCGACCTGATGCACGACAAGCTGTTCCCGCTGGTGGCCGAAAACGACGCCCCCACCGAGAAGCTGGCCGCTGACATCGTCATCAGCCAGCGCCGCCTGGGCGGTCTGCCAGCCATGGTCGCGCCGTTCTTCCCGGCCGGCAAAGTGCTCATCACCCGCGCGGACAACCTGTCCATTTACTACCAGGACGGCAAGCGCCGCCGCGCCGTGGTCGACAAGCCGGAACGCGATCGCATCGAGTTCTTCGAATCCAGCAACGACGCCTACGTGATCGAAGACTACGGCCTGTGCGCCCTGGTGGAAAACATCGAGGACGTGGCTCCATAAGGAGGCTGATCGCCCCTCGGACAACCGAGGCCGTGGGCCGCTGCCCCGCGCAGCGGCCCATTCCCATAGCTCTGACCCCATCCCACCCATGCGACAAACACCCGCCCAACGCCACCGCCTGACGGTGATGGCCGCCGCCGCTGCCGCCGCTGGCGCGCAAGACCCCCACGGACACATGGAGGGCAGCGCCTACGAGCTCATGCAGGCGCAGATGCACGAGCACATGCGCACCTTGAAGTCCATCCAGTCGGTGGAACGCAAGATTGACGCCAAACGCACCATGCTGGCCGACTTTGACGCCTACCTCACCGGCGTGCTGCAGGCAGATGCGGGCGTGCAGGACGTGGTGCTCACCACCCTGCTGGTGTGGCACCTGGACACCGGCCTGTGGGCGCGTGGCCTGGAGCTGGCCGACTACGCCCTGCGCCACGGCTTGGCGCTGCCCGACCAGTACCAACGCGACCTGTCCACCCTGCTGCTCGATGAAGTGAGCGAAGCCGCCATCAAGGGCCACCTCGCCGGTGTGGATGCCGCTGTGTACCTGGCGCACGTAGATCTGCTTACCCGAGACCGCGACGCCCCCGACCAGGCGCGCGCCAAGCTGCACAAGGCCATCGGCTGGGCGCTGATCGGCAAGACCGCCACGCACGACGTGGACCCCAAAGACGTGCCAGTGGAGCAGTGCCTGCTGGCCCTGCCCCACCTGCAGCGCGCCATCGAGCTCTTCGCGCAGGTGGGCGTCAAAAAAGATGTGGAACGGCTGGAGCGCCGCGTCAAGCCCGACGCACCAGCCACCTGAAAGAGCGTACCCCGCACCCTGGCGGCTCGGGGGCCGCGCAGCCCAAGGCCCACCGGCCACACAGCTGCAAGGCCCCCGACCACCGCCACCTAACACCCAAGCCCCGCCATGTCCTTTGTCGCCACCGCCCGCCCGCCTGTTGCCGCCGCAGAGCCGCCAGTCAGCAACGACCCCTGGTTCCCCGAAATGGAACCCGCTGCCGTGCGCGATGCCTGCCGGCTCGACGGCACGATCACCACGGCGCGGCTGCTGCCGGCCCTCAAGGCCGCCATGCTCAGCGTCAACGCCGAGCTGGAGCAGTACCGCCTGGAGCAGCAAAGCCGCTGGGGCTACGACGTCCTGGCCGACGTGCCTGCGCCCATGGTCGGAGGTGAAAGCGCCCAGGTGCTGCGCTACCGGCGCGCCGTGCATGCCTGCCTGCAGGCCGACCTGGCCGAGGTTTACCGCAACCTGGACACGCTGCCAGCCGGTGCCGGAAAAGAAGGGCGCGTGCTCGAAGCGCTGGCGGTGCAAGTGGACGAACACCGACAAAAACAGCGCTGGGCCATCTCCGATCTGCTGGGCATCCGCCGCAGCACGGTGGAGTTGATCTGATGCAGGTGCGCAGCCAGCAGGGCGACACCGCAGACCAGCTGTGCTGGCGCCACCTGGGCCGCACCGAAGCGGTGGTCGAGGCCATGCTCGACATCAACCCGGGCCTGGCCGCCCTCGGGCCGGTCCTGCCTGCCGGAACGCTGGTGACCTTGCCCGACCTCCCCACCACCCCAACCCGACCCACCGTGCAGCTGTGGGACTGAGCATGACCAAGGACGTAATCAAAGACATCGCGGCAGAAGGCGCCAAGGCATCGCCCCCTGTGGCCATCCTGACCGCATCCGCCACCCAGGGCTGGACGCTGAACCACACCCTGACCGCGCTCACTATCCTGTACGTGCTGCTGCAGATCGGCTGGCTCGTGTGGCGTTGGCGCAAGGCCGCCCAGGGCGCCCAGATCGGGATCGACTGATGCAGCAGCTCAAGCACACCGCTGCGCGCCTGACCGTCGCCGCGCTCACCGTGACTGCCGCGGGCTTTGGCGCATGGCAGGCCAGCGAGGGCTACACGGCGCAGGCCGTGATCCCGACCAAGGGCGATGTGCCCACCATCGGCCACGGCTCCACGCGATACGAAGACGGCACCCGCGTGAAGATGGGCGACACCATCACGCCCGAGCGCGCCGAGATCCTGGCGCGCAACCTCATGCGCCAGGATGAAAAGCGCGTGGCCGCGTCGCTGCCTGGCGTGAAGCTCTACCCCGTCGAGTTCGACCAGTACGTGGACTTCACCGGGCAGTTCGGCTACGGCAACTGGCACGGCTCCAGCATGCGCCGCCACCTGCTGGCGAGCAACTACGTGGCCGCCTGCAACGCCCTGCTGCGCTACAGGTTCTCGGCAGGGTTCGACTGCTCGACGCCGGGCAACAAGGTGTGCGGCGGCGTCTGGACCCGGCAGCTCAAGCGCCACGCCGCGTGCATGGGGGCGCAGTAATGAGCTATGGATGGCAATGCGTCGCGCTGGCGCTCGCTGTCGGGCTGCTGGTGCAGACCCAGCGCCTGGCAGATGCCAACACGAAGGCGGGCAATGCCACCACCATGCTGGCCGCCGAGCGCGCAACGGCCGAGCTCCTGGCGCGCCAGCAGTCCGAGGCCCACCGCGAAACAGAAAGAAAACTGCGTGAAGACCATGACCGAATCGACGGCGAAGCCCAGGCCGCCATTGCCGCTGCTGCGGCCGGCGCTGATCGCGCTCGCACTGCTGGCCAGCGGCTGCAGCGCGAGCTTGCCGACTACATCGCCGCCCACCGTGCGCGCGCCCTCGCTGCCGCCGCTGCCGGCCAATGCGCGCCAGAAAACAGCGCCCTTGATCTGCTTGCCGACCTGCAGCGACGCGCTGACGACAGAGCGGGAGAGCTGGCGGCAGTCGCTGACGACGCCCGCTCCCGCGGCCTCGCCTGCGAACGCACCCACGACAGCGACCGCGCTACCTTGAACGCCGAGGCAGCCCATGCTCAAGCCCGCTAGCCTGCGCGAACACCTCACGGCCGCGCTGCCGCAGCTGCGCCGAGACCCCGAGAAGCTGGTGGTGTTCATCACCGGCGGTGGCCTGCACAGCACGCTCACGCAGTCGCTGTCCTTCGAATACCGCTACACGTTGCGCCTGCTGCTGCTCGACTACTCCGGCCACGCCGATGCCGTCATGGCACCGCTGCTGATCTGGCTGCGCACCCACCAGCCCGATCTGCTGGACAACCCGGAAAAGCGCGCCAAGTCGATGCGCTTCGAGGCCGAGCACCTGAGCACCACCACCATGGACCTGGTGATCGAGCTCGACCTGACCGAGCGTGTGCTCGCGCGGCCGCGCGAAGGCACGCCGGGCGGCCTGAACCTGGTGCACGTTGCCGAGCCGCCCAGCGTGCTGCTGCACACCCCGGCAGGCCGCGTGCCGCCGCCGTACGACCCGCTCGACCCGGCCCATCCCCACGATCCGGCCGCCAGCGGCGCCGAACCGCGCGAGCACTGGTCCTTCTGGCTGGGCGATGAAATGCTGGCCGAGTGGGACTACGACCCGCGCCCGCCGGCCATTGCTGGGTAAGCCATGGACGATCTCGACCGCCTGAGCGACTGGATGGCGCCACTGCTGCACCAGTTGCAGCCGCGCGAGCAGCGGCAGCTGGCCCGCGAGATCGCGCGCGATCTGCGCCAGGAGAACACCCAGCGCATGCGCGCCCAGGCCGGCCCCGATGGCCAGCAGTGGGCGCCGCGCAAGGCCTCCACGCGCAGCGGCCGCGGCAAACTGCGCAGCGCGCCCTTATTCACGCGCCTGGGCCGGGCCAAATACCTCAAGGCCAGCGGCTCGCCGCAAGAGGCCGTGGTGCTGTTCGTTGGCCGCGCCGAGCGCATTGCGCGCGTGCACCACTTCGGCCTGCGCGACCGCGTCAAGCCCGGCGGCCCCGAGTACGACTACCCCGCACGCCCACTGCTGGGAATCACTCCGGAGTTCGAAGAAAAGCTGCGCGACCGGATCATCGATCACCTCGCCACACGGCGCTGACGCTCTTGTCGATGTCGCCATGGCCGTCACATGCAGCGCGGCTGGCCTCGCACGACCACTAGCGGCAACATCGTTGGCATGCATCAAGCCGCCAATCCCACCGACCCCATCGAGCTCAACCGGCGCCTGGAAAACATCGTGCGCACAGGCGTGGTGGAAGAGGTTCGCTACGGGCGTCCGGCGCGCTGCCGTGTGCGCAGCGGCAAGCTGCTGTCTGCCTGGGTGCCATGGATCGCACAGGCCGCGGGCGGAAACAAGCGCGGCCGGCACTGGCGCGCCCCTGCCGTTGGCGAGCAATGCATGCTGCTGTCGCCCGGCGGCGACATGACCCAGGCCGTGGCCTTGCCGGGGATCTTTAGCGACGCCATGCCCCAGGGCAGCGAGAGCGAGAGCGCAGAGCGCACCGACTGGTCCGAGACCGAATACATGGAGCACGACCGCGCCACCGGCAAGCTCACCATCGTGTGCGCTACCGCCATTGAACTGCGCGTGGGCAATGGCCGCCTCGTCGTGGATGCCAGCGGTGTGCATGGCTGGCCCGACATGACGGGCGATGGCCGCATCAGCCTGGTCAACCACAAGCACGGCGGCGTGGAATCCGGCGCATCCAGCACGGGAGAGCCCCAATGAACCGCACCACCGGGGCAACCATCATCGGTGTGGAGCACCTGCGGCAATCCGTCGTGGACATTCTCACCACCCCACTGGGCACCCGGATCGAGCGGCGCACCTACGGCAGCCTGGTGCCCGATCTCATCGACCAACCCGACAACCAGACGACGCGACTGCGGCTGTATGCGGCCGTGGCCAGCGCGCTCATGCGCTGGGAGCCACGGCTGCGCCTCACGCGCATTGCAGTGGACAGCGGCCCCAGTGCGGGCCAGGCCACCGTCACGCTCCATGGCGAACACCTGCCGACAGGCCAGTCCATCACCGGCCTGTCGGCCACCCTGATTTTCCGGGGCGCTGCGGCATGAATGGCATCGACCTGAGCCTGTTGCCTGCCCCGCAGGTGGTGCTGCCGCTGGACTTCGAGGCCGAGCTGACCGCCCTCAAGGCCGCTGTACTCGCCGACCTGCCCGAATTGGCGGCAGTGATCGAGCTGGAGAGCGAGCCCGTCAACAAGGTTTTGCAGGTGATCGCCTACCAAAAGGTGAACATGCAGGCCCGCATCAACGACGCTGCCAAGGCCTGCATGTTGGCCTATGCCACAGGCGGCGATTTGGACCACTTGGCCGCACTGCTGGACGTGGCGCGCCTGGGCAGCGAAGACGACACCCGGCTGCGCCGCCGTGCGCAGATGGCACTCGAAGGCGAAAGCGTGGCCGGCAGCGCAGGCAGCTACCTGTTTCACACGCTCAGCAGCTCCAGCATGGTCAAGGACGCCGGCGTGGAAAGTCCCACGCCCGGCTTGGTGCTCGTCACCGTGCTCAGCGCCCAGGGTGACGGCACCCCAGACCAGAGCCTGCTGGACACCGTGCAAAGCTACCTGAGCGCAGACGACGTGCGCCCACTCACCGACACCGTGGCCGTCCAGGCCGCCACCATCGTTGCGTATGAAGTGCGCGCCACGCTCAACGTCTACCCGGGCCCCTCGGCATCGCCACTGCTGACCACAGCGCAAGCGGCGCTGCAGTCCTACATCACCGAGCACGCCAAGCTGGGCCATGACATCACACGCAGCGGGCTGTTCGCGGCGCTGCACCAGCCCGGCGTGCAAAACGTGATCCTGCACAGCCCGCAGGCTGACATCGTCATCACGCCGAGCCAGGCCCCGCACTGCACAGCCACCGATGTGCAGCTGGGGATTGTGGATGTCTAGCCCATCCGTGCGCAGCAACCTGCTGCCGCCCAATCAGACACCGCTGGAGGCCAGTCTGGCCAACGCCAGCAACATGCCGCTGGCGCCGGAGCGCATCGCCTTGCTGTGGGATGCCGACCGCTGCCCAGCGCAGATCCTCCCCTGGCTGGCCTGGGCGCTGAGCGTGGACGACTGGCAACCCGACTGGACCGAGCAAGAGCAGCGCGATGTCATCCGTGCCAGCCTATACGTGCACCGGCACAAGGGCACCATCGGCGCGCTCAAGAAAGCGCTGCGGCCGCTGGGCTACGACATCAAGGTGCGCGAGTGGTTTTCGCAAGTCCCACCCGGCCAGCCTTTCACTTTCAGCCTGGAAGTCGGGGCCACCGGCCGCCCAGTCACCGATGGGATGTACGACAGCGTGGCCCAGATCGTCGCCTCGACCAAGAACGTGCGCAGCCATCTGACAGCCATCACTGTCACTGGCAACGTGCGGGCACGGCTGTTTGCCGCCGCAATCACCGTCACGGGCGAGGAAACCACCATTTACCCCTACCAGCCGGAGCCCCAGGCCCTTCCCAGCGCCCTGTGGTGGGCAGGGGCCGTACATGCCTATGAAACCATCACCGTGAGGCCTCAAACGTGAGCACCCCCTACTACACCCTGCTGACCAACATCGGCCTGGCCAAACTGCTCAACGCGCAGGCCCTGGGCACCGTTGTGCAGTGGTCCCACATGGCCGTAGGCGACGGCAACGGCAGCCCCACTGCGCCCACGCAAGCGCATACGACCCTCTTGCGCGAGCGGTACCGCGCCCCGCTCAACCAGCTGAGCATGGATGCGGACAATCCCAGCTACCTGATTGCAGAGCTGGTCGTGCCCTCCAGCGAGGGCGGCTGGTACGTCCATGAAGTGGGCATTTTCGACACCGACGGGGACTTGGTTGCCGTGGCCAACTTCCCCGCCACCTACAAGCCTGCACTGGTGGAAGGCGCAGCGCGTGACCTGGCCATCCGCGTCATCGTGGAGGTGAGCAACGCGAGCATCGTGCAGCTCAAAATCGACCCGGCCATCGTGCTGGCCAGCCGGGCCTGGGTGGAGTCCAACTTCATCCGCCGCAGCAAATTCGCCGGCGGAGACACCGACGAGGTGTTGGCCAAGCGCAGCGCTGCGGCAGAAGACTTTGTCTGGGTCAGCCTCGCCCAGGCGCGCTACATCCGAAAAACGGCGCCATTTGTCGCAGCGGCTGCGCGGCGCTACCTGCTGGTGGGCACCTTTGCAGCCAAGCTGCCGCCGGTGGCAGGCCTACCCCTGGGCACCACCATCGCCTTCATCAAAGACCAGGACGACAGTCCGACCATCACCGCTGACGGCGCCGCAGGTGAACAGATCCAGACCACCAAGGGGCTCGATGCCACGGTGATCTTTGACATCAACGCAGAAATTATTTTGGTGTGGAACGGCACCAACTGGGAGGTTTAAGCAATGCCAATTTCTTTGAAAAGCACCCTGGGCGGCGGCACAACGCTCTCCCTTCTGGGCCTGGGCGGCGGCGAATACAAAGGCACCATCGTGCTGCTGGATTTCATGCCTGGAACGCGCACATGGACAGTGCCTGAAGGCGTTTCCAAAATTCGGGCGTTTGTGGTCGGCGGCGGTGGGGGGGCATACACCATCGGGGGCACCCTGGCCGCCAGTGGCGGCGGTGGCTACTCAGAAAAAGTGATGGCAGTGACGCCTGGCCAAGTGCTCAGCTACTCCGTTGGAGCGAGCGGGTTATCCCACGTAACCACACCCACGGCGGGCGGAACGTCGTCTTTCGGCGGCGCCATTTCCGCCACAGGCGGCGCAAAAGGTGCACCTGGCGTGCCGGGTAGCGGTGGCACTGGCACGGGCGGAGACATCAATACATCGGGTGGCACCGGAGTTTCAGGCGGCAACGCCGGGGCAGGCGGTGGTGCCGGGCACCGATACGGCAATGGCCAGATGGGCGATGGGACGGCATACGGTGGCGGCTTCAGCTCAAACGGATCAAGTAACGTGGACGGCTGGGGCATCGGCATGCTGCCCAGTGAGCGATATGGATTTGGCGCGGCGATTAGCACGTCAACCACAAAGCCAGGGCTAGGCGGTGGCGGGGTGAACAACACCAGATCGACCGCCGCAGGCGGCAAAGGCGGCGGCGGCGCGTCTGCCGTTGTAGGCGCTGACGGTGGCGTGGGTCTTGTCGGAATCGAGGTGCTGGGATGAAATACGCACGCATTGTGGAAAACGTGGCCGCAGAGGTCTGGACGGACGGCGGCCTGGACATCACGCCTGCCGATGTTTTTGTGCCCGAGATCGCGGTGCATTTCACGCCATGCCCTGACGAAGTGCGGGCAGGCTGGGCGCACGTTGGTGGGCAATGGACAGCGCCAGATGCACCTGAGCCACCATCGCAAAACCACGGGACCATCATCACCCCGCTGGCATTCCGGCGCCGCTTCACAAAAGAAGAACGCGCCGCCATCGAGTGGGCTGCAGTGGACCGCGCGGACCAGACGAACGAGCAGCGCATGCAGGCAGCAGCGCTGCGCAGCAGTCTCGAAGACCAACGCCAGGCGACGTATATCGACCTGAAAGATGACGACGTGATTGAAGGTGTGCTGGGCATGGAGGTGCTGGGCCTGCTGGATGTGGGCCGAGCCGATGAAATCCTGGGTGCACCCGTTCAAGCCGGCGAGCTTCTGACCACCTGAGAGCTTTGCATGTGGCTGCAGTGGCCACAGGCTTCGGAAGTGGATGTTCGCGCGCGGGTGCGCGATGCTTTGCGCACCTCAAACCACCACACCTGCGCACACATCCATGGCCACTGAATACCACCACGGCGTCCGCGTCCTCGAACTGACCGAGGGCGTGCGCTCCATCCGCACCATCTCCACCGCCATCATCGGCCTGGTGGCCACCGCATCCGACGCTGATGCCGCGGCCTTCCCGTTCGACACTCCGGTGCTGGTCACCAACGTGTTCAGCGCGCTTTCCAAGGCCGGCAAAGCCGGCACGCTCGCGGCCTCGCTCGATGCGATCAGTCAGCAGTGCCGCCCCATCATCGTGGTGGTGCGCGTGCCAGACGGCGTAGGCGAAACGCCAGAAGCCAAGGCCGCAGACCTCACCAGCAACGTGATCGGCGAAGTGCTGACCAACGGCCAGTACACCGGCATGAAGGCCCTGCTGGCGGCGCCCGCCAAGCTGGGCATCAAGCCCCGCATCCTGGGCGCGCCCGGCCTGGACACCCAGCCCGTGGCCACGGCCCTGGCCGCCATTGCACAGCAACTGCGCGCCTTCGCCTACGTGAGCACGGACGGCGCCGAGACCGTCGAGGCCGCCACCACTTACCGCAATGAATTCAGCGCCCGCGAGCTGATGGTGATCCACCCCAACTTTCAGCGCTGGGACACCGTGACCAACGCCACGGTGGAGGCACCCGCCACCGCCTACGCCCTGGGCCTGCGCGCCAAGATCGACATGGACACCGGCTGGCACAAGACGCTGTCCAACATCGGCGTGCAGGGCGTGACCGGCATCAGCCGCGACATCTACTGGGATCTGCAAAACCCCGCCACCGACGCCGGCCTGCTCAATGCGGCCGACGTGACCACGCTGGTCAACCGCGACGGCTACCGCTTCTGGGGCTCGCGCACCTGCTCGGACGAGCCGCTGTTCTCCTTCGAGTCGGCCGTGCGCACCGCCCAGGTGCTGGCCGACAGCATTGCCGAGGCGCACATGTGGGCCGTCGACAAGCCGCTGCACCCGAGCATCGTCAAAGACATCCTCGAGGGCGTGAACGCCAAGTTCCGCGAGCTCAAAACCGGCGGCTACATCCTCGACGGCCAGGCCTGGTACGACGAAGAGATCAACCAGAGCAGCACGCTGAAAGAGGGCAAGCTGGTGATCGACTACGACTACACGCCCATCCCGCCCATCGAAGACCTCACGTTCCGCCAGCGCATCACCGACCGCTATTTCGCGGACTTCGCCGCGCGCGTGGCCGCTGGCCAATAACCCACCCCAACAAACTGAGGAATCACCATGGGATTGCCCCGCACCCTGAAAAACTTTGCGCTGTTCGTCGACGGCATCAGCTACGTGGGCGAAATGCCCGAAGTGAAGCTGCCCACTCTCAAGCGCAAGATGGACGACTACCGCTCCGGCGGCATGAGCGGCCCGGTCAAGACCGACTTCGGCATGGAAGGCATGGAGCTGGAGTGGACGGCCGCCGGCTACATCCGCGAAGCCTACGAGCAGTGGGGCAAGGCCAAGCACGACGCCGTGCTGCTGCGCTTTGCCGGCGCGCTGCAGGCCGACGACAGCGAAGAGGTGCAGTCGCTCGAAGTGACCGTGCGCGGCCGCCACGAAGAGATCGACCCCGGCAGCGCCAAGCCGGGCGACGCAACGCAGTTCAAGGTCAAGACCGCGCTGAGCTACTACAAGCTGGCGATCGACGGCACGACCGTCATCGAGATCGATTTCGTCAACATGATCGAGGTCGTCAAAGGCGAAGACCGCCTGGCGGGCGTGCGCTCTGCATTGGGCATCTGACCGCCGCCCGCCCACCCCCAAAACCTTCGGAACTGAACCATGAAGACGCAAGACAGCACGCCCCTGAACGACCAAGCCACCGACGTGGCGGACAAGAAAGACCCCAACACCCTGCAGCTCGAAACGCCGATCAAGCGCGGCGACGGCCACATCACCAGCGTGACCCTGCGCAAGCCCACCTCGGGCGAGCTGCGCGGCGTTAGCCTGGCCGAGCTGCTGCAGATGAAGGTGGACGCCCTGCAGACCGTGCTGCCGCGCATCACCAGCCCCATGCTGCACAAGCAGGACATGGCCAGCCTGGACCCGGCCGACCTGGTGAACCTGGGCACGGTGGTGGTCGGTTTTTTGCTGACGAAGGAGCAGAAGAAGGACTTCCTGAGCGAGTAGAGGACGCCATGGCCGACCTGGCCATGGTCTTCGGCTGGACGCCGGCCGACATGGCCGGCTTCAGCCTCCCCGAGCTGATGCAGTGGCGCGAGCGCGCCCGCAAGCGCCACGAACCTCAAGACTGACCCGGTGCAACAATGACCCATGCTTTTGACCGCCCTCGCCTGCCTGCTGATCGCCGCCTTGAGCCTAGTGCTGCTGGGCTTGCTGTTGCTGCCGGTGTACCTGTGGGTGCGGCACCGCGATGCGATGCGCGCGCCCCAGCGCGCCGCCGAGCTGGCCCAGGCCCAGGCGCTGCTGGCCGACACAGCCTCACACCACTGAGCGCCCAAGCTGGCAGCCCGGGAGGCTGCCATGGCTGACACCATGCGCCTGCGCGTGGTGCTCGACATGGCCGAGCGCGTGCTGGCACCTTTGAAGCGCATCCAATCGGGCAGCAACGAGGCGGCCAACGCCCTAAAGGCCACGCGCGACCGCCTCAAGGAACTCAACGCCCAGCAGGCCGCCGTGGGCCATGTGCAAAAGCAGCAGGCGGAATTTGCCCGGCTCAACAACGAACTCAAGGTCAAGCAGTCGCTGCTGGCCGGACTGCGCGCCGGTGGTGTGGCCACGGCCGCCCAGCTCAAACGCGAGGAAAGCGGGGTGCGCAGGCTCTCGGATGCGCTGGAGCTGCAGCGCGCCGCGGCCGGCAAGGCGCGGGCGGCGCTAAATGCCATGGGCGTTACCGGCAGCCTGAGCGCTGCGCAGTCGCGCCTGAAATCCGACATCGACAACGCCACCGGCGCCATGACGCGGCAGCGCGCCGAGCTGCAGCGCCTGGCGCAGCATCAGCAGCGTCTGCAGGCGCTGAACGAGAAGCACGCCAAGGCCATGATGCACACGGGCGTTGCCGCAGGCGCCGGCATGGCCATGCAGGCCGCTGGGCGCCGCGGGGTCGAGATCGGCATGGGGCCGGTGCGCAACTACTCCCAGCACGAAGACGCCATGCTGGGGATTGCTCGACAGGTGCCGGGCGCCCGCAACGAAATGGGCCAGCTCACCGAGGTGTACCGCCAGGCCGAGCGCGACGTGCGCACCCTGAGCGGCCAGATCCCGCTGGCCACCACCGAGATCACCAACATGATGACGGCGGCCGCCCGCATGGAGGTGCCGACCGACCAGCTCAAAGAATTCACGCTCATGGCGTCGGAGATGGCCACGGCATTCGACGCCGTGCCAGACGAGATCACCGAGTCCATGGGCAAGGTGGCCAAGAACTTCAAGATCCCGCTGACCGACATTCGCGGGCTGGCCGACGCGATCAACTACCTCGATGACAACGCCATCAGCAAGGGTGCGGACATCATCAATTTTCTGAACCGCACATCGGGCGTGGTCTCCACCGTGGCCATGAGCCCGCAGGACGCCGCCGCGCTGGGCTCCACGCTGTTGACCCTGGGCGAGCGAACGGAGACCGCAGGCACCGCCGCCAATGCCATCGTGCAGAAATTCGCTGCAGCCACGAAGGGCACCAAGAAGTTCAAGTCCGCGATGGAAGAAATCGGCCTGTCCACCGAAGCCGTGCAAAAGGGCATGAGCACCGATGCAACGGGCACGCTGAACCAGGTGATCGAGGCCATCGGCAAGCTACCCGAATCGCAGCGCATCGGCGTGATGGTGGAGCTGGTGGGCATGGAGCACAGCGACACCCTGGCCAAGCTGGTGGACAAGCCCGAAGAACTGGCGCGCCAGCGCGCGCTGGCCAACGGCAGCGAGGCCAAGGGCTCCATGGCCCGCGAAGCCGCGGCTCGCAATGCCACGCTGTCGGCGCAGTGGCAGATGACGAAAAACCGTGCTTTCAACCTGAGCGCGGTGGTCGGCCAATCGCTGCTGCCGAGCATGCTGTCGCTGATGGCAGTGGTCAACCCGCTGATCGAGGGGTTTGCGCGCTGGGTGCAGGAGAACCCGGTGCTCGTGGGCTGGGTCATGAAGCTGGCCATCGGGGCCGCTGCGCTGCTGACAGTGCTGGGCGCCGTGCTGCTGCCGCTGGCGTTGATCGCGGGCAAAGCCATGCTGATCCGATTCCTGTTCGCACGGCTGGCGCTGAGCCTGGGCGGAATGCGTGCCGCAGCGGCCGCTGCAGGCCCTGCCATGGGCATGCTCTACCGTCTGGGCTTCCTGGCAGGCCGTGCGTTCGCGCTCCTGCGCGGCGGTGCGGCGCTGTTGCTGGGCGGGCTGCGGGCTCTGGCGGTGTTCCTGATCGCTAACCCCATCGTGGCGGTGTTCGCCCTGCTGGCCACGGCTGCCTACATGGTCTGGCGCAACTGGGACGGCATCAAGGGCGGACTGCTGGCCATCTGGCAGCAGCTGTCGGGCGCGGTGTCGGCCTGGTGGGCCAGCACGGCCGCCGGCGCCGCGGCGCTGTGGCAAGACCTGGTGGGCCTGAAAGACCGATTCTTCAGCGCGGGCGCGGATCTGATGTCTGGCCTGATGAACGGCATCACCAGCCGGCTCGCGGCCGTGCGCGAGGCCGTCGTGGGTGCGGCCGACGCCGTGGGCGCATGGTTCCGCGAAAAGCTGGGCATTGCATCGCCCTCCAAGGTGTTCATGCAGTACGGCGGCTGGATCTCCGAAGGCGCCGCCCTGGGCATCGCCGGCGGCCAGGGCGCGGTGCGCAATGCCGCGCTGGGCATGGCCACGGCCGCCACCCTGGCCATGCCGATGGCGGCCAATGGCGCCGCGCTGCGGCTGGACACCCGGCCGCCACTGGGCGCATCCGCTGCGGCGGCGCCGGGGAGCGGCGGGGGCAGCACCTACACCATCACCATCAACCCAGCGCCGGGCATGGACCCGCAGGCCATTGCCCGCGCCGTGTCGGCCGAGCTGGACCGGCGCGAGCGCAGCAAGCAGTCGCGCCGCCTCTCGGCACTGCACGACATCGACTGACCGACCGACAAGGAACCCACCATGCTGATGGCGCTCGGCCAATTCGTCTTTGGCCTCACGACCCTGGCCTACCAGGACTTCAAGCGGCAGACCCAATGGCGCCACCCGAGCAGCAGCCGCGTGGGCGCGCGGGGCGCGCACCAGTATGTGGGGCCGGGCGATGACACCATCACGCTCAGCGGCATGCTCAGCCCCGAGTTGGCGGGACGCGCGGCCTCGATCCGCGAACTGCGCGAGATGGGAGACACCGGCCAGGCCTGGGCGCTGGTGTCGGGCACCGGCGAGGTGTTCGGCGCCTACGTGATCGAGAACATAGGCGAGACCGGCACGCTGCACATGGACAACGGCATCGCCCGACGCATCGAGTTCGACCTGCAGCTCAAGCGCGTGGATGACCAGCGCAGCGGCGCGGCCGTGAACGTGGGCGCGCTGGGCAACTTCCAGGCGGGCGGCGCATGAGCAGCCACCGCCACCCCGCGCCCGACTATCGGCTGGTGGTCAACGGCCAGGACATCACCGCCAAGGTGAACCCGCGCCTGATCGGCCTCACGCTGTCAGAGGGGCGCGAGGGCGCGGCCGACACGCTGGAGCTGACCCTGGCCGACCACGATGGCCAGCTGGCCCTGCCACGCAAGGGCGCCACCATCGAGCTGCAGCTGGGCTGGCGCGGCCAGCCGCTGGTGGACAAGGGCTCCTTCGAAGTGGACGAGGTGGAGCACAGCGGCGCGCCGGACCAGATCAGCATCAAGGCGCGCAGCGCCGACCTCAAGCGCAAGCTGCGCCAGCGCACAGAAAAGAGCTGGCACGACACCACCGTGGGCGCCATCGTGCAGGAGATTGCCGCCCGACACGGCCTCGCATCGCGCGTGGGCGGCACCCTGGCCAGCACAAAGGTCGAGCACATCGACCAGACCAATGAGAGCGACCTGCACTTTCTGAGCCGCCTGGCCAAGCAGCACGACGCCGTGGCCACCGTGAAAAAAGGCCACCTGCTGTTCCTGCCCATCAACGGCACCAAGACCAGCAGCGGCGCAGCGCTGGGTCGCATGCACATCACCCGCGCAGATGGCGACCAGCACCGCTACCACAGCGCCGAGCGCGGGGCCTACAGCGGCGTGCGCGCCTACTGGAGCGACCCGAACCAGGCGGAAAAGCGCAGCGTGTTGGTGGGCACTGAAGAGGACGAGAAGCGCCTGAAAGACACCCATGGCAGTGAGCAGGATGCGCTGGCCGCGGCGCGGGCGGAACGCCAGCGCGTGGAGCGCGGCAAAGCCACGCTGAGCCTTACCCTGGCGGTGGGGCACCCTGCCCTCATGCCTCAATCACCCGTGACCGTGGCGGGCTTCAAGCCCGAGATCGACGGTACCTCGTGGCTGGTGAAAACCGTGAAGCACCAAATGGGGGATGCGGGTTTCATCACCAATCTGGAAATGGAACGAAGCGCGGGCGGCGACGCGCCTACCGCGGCCCAGCCGGATAACGACTAATTTGAGCTGGCGCTGGCCCTTGGCAGACCCGATCTGATGTCGCAGACTCCGTTGACGGTGAAAGGGCTCAAGCCTGCGATCGATAGCAGGCTGGTAACGCGGCTAGAACTGGAACGGCGAGTCGAGAACGGCCCAGCCAGGGAAAGCCATTGGAACACTGCGATACCCGCTGCTACACGAAGGAACGCTGGCTGTCCTAGAATTTCGTGCTGCGTAGGGGCGTTACTTCAGCACCTGAACATGCTTCCGCTCTGCTGAAGTTCAGCCACCGTTAGCAGAGCCACTTATACGAATCTACGTGCGTAACCCATCATGACGGAACAAGAGATTCGATTGCTGCTGCAAGCTAAGCTTGCCGATTCGCCAAGTGGCCAAGGGGCTGCGTTCGTTTCGGAGCTTTTCATTGCTTGCTTCGCGCGCCGTGCCGATTTGGTGATGGCGAACGGCAAGTTGGCAGCATTCGAGATTAAAAGCGAGCGGGACAGCCTGGAGCGGCTGGAAGGTCAGTTAGATACGTACCTCCGTTTATTTGAACAAGTCACGGTGGTGTGTGCAAAGCGACATGTGCAGGGAGTTAAAGCACTAGTCAAAGATGGGGTAGGTATTTGGCAACTCACAGAGAAAGGGACTTTCAAGGTTGTGCGCAAGGGCACCTCATTACCTAAAAAGTCCCGGCCTTCTTGGCTGAGCTTCCTTCCAGTTGCAGAGCTTCGTACCCTCATGGTTGAGCATGGGTTGGTGCAAGCGGGAACGCGTGACGTGTTGGAGCGGCGTGCGGACCAAATAGCGGTCTCGGCGATACGAGCCCATGTGCTCGCCTATTTCAAAACACGCCGCGAATCGGCAATTGCACGGCGTCAATCAATGCGCCTCCCGCGCTTGCGCACTGACGCTCGGTTACCCTTGCCATTTCCCGCTGTGGCTGATTCAGCGCATCAAATCAAAGCCATCCCTAGATCATTGGACTAGGTCAGAGCGAATCGTCATCAAAGCCATTCTCGTTGTCATTGTCTTGACGCGAAGCTTCCTCGTAGTCGATCTGGCGCGAGAGATGAATATTCACGCGAACAGCAATCCAGCTGGCAGGCGCTTTGCCGTAAGGACTGCCCGCAGCCGCCTCTGCAATCATTCGCTCACCCCAAATGGTCGAAGTGGTCGAGCAATCAAATTCCTCTTGAATTGCTCTTGCTGATTCGATGTACCCTGGCTCGATAGGGCCGGGGCGTCGTTCAAAATGCCAATCGGTATAGGTCGGGTAGTCAATGCGTGGGCTCCACCGCATCATCGGCACGTCGTCATAAACCACAGCATGGACAGACCCGTGATCCCCGTAAATGGCGACCGGGTTCCCACCAACTCGTGCATGCAACTCCCGCTCAAGAATGGGAATTACTCCCCGCCGTTTTGTTGAGTCAGCGAAAGGCAACGTGCTGCTTGGAAAGCTTGTCGAAAGCACGACGATCAGCAAGGCTGGGAACTCCGACCGCAGAGCATTGACGGTGGAAATTGTCGCAGTAACGAATGCCGCCATCGCTTCCCGGATGTACTGGCAATCGATGAAAACAATCGCGTTACGAGGATCATCCAGCGCACTGATGGCGCTGATAACGAAAGGGGTCTGCGCCGCAAAGTCCTGAATGCGAAACGCGACGGTGCCAAACGCCGACTCGATCTCTTGTGCTTGTTGCACGATATCTCTTGTGCGACCACCCACCGGAATTTGAACGACGGGAATAGCGTTTTTGTACTCTGCGGCAAATTGCCTCCAAGCCCGGAATGCATCCGTAGAGTTGCGAAGCTGATCCCAGTGAACTTCCACCTTCCGGTTATCACTGGACAGGTCCATGAAGAATGGGCGATCTCCAGCGGCCTCCGCGGCCTTTTCGGCGGCCTTATTCAATTCACTTGATCCACGCCATTGGCCAAGGGTGAGCATTGGAACGATACGAGCTTTCCGTGCGCCATCGAGCTCCTTTAGCCCGCGCAACTCAGCAAGGCGCGTGCGCAAGGCTGGGAAGTAGGTGTACGTTGATAGATTTAGCTTAGCCATGATCTGTATTTCCTCCTTCAACAATTTCACGAACCTTCGCAGCGGTCATCCCACCGAGCCCGGCCACAACGTCTAACGTTTGATTTCTTCGGTTGAGTTCGTACTTCAAGCGTTGGACCTTTTCCTCCAGCGCCAACACCTCACCGTTTAGCCTGCCTATAGTTTCAGAGTTCGCAGCATGGAGCTGTGCACCCTGCTTTTGCGAGCGCATCGCGCTATGCAAAAAAAGCGCAAACATAAAGGCACTCATCCAGCCAGCGGCCCAAAGCAAAATATCTCGCCATGTCGGGTCGTGTTGAAAGCCGACGTAGAAAAAAACAACGCTCAGGACAACTGACAACAAACCATAGATGTGAGTTGCCATGCACACCCTCCCTTAAAAATGCAAACCCTTAGTCCTACAAGAAACAACTCATCGTTGACTCTGTCGTCCGCGCCGCCAATTCCAGGGCGCTTCTGGAGCAACGTCAGACCACAGGCTCAGCTTCCCACCCTTTGCCTGCGACTCAAGACGCGCCAGATGGCTGTAGCCAGCGCCGTACTTGACGTAGTACCAGGCCATTCCTGAGCGCACCATCTCCTGGCCGGCGTCTTTGCCTTGGCATTCCACATCGGCGACAGTGCGGCCGTAGCGGTCTTTGGCACGTGCAGAAATGACCGCCTGTTGCTGAAAACAGAGCGCAGCCAAATGCTGGCGGGCGGCATTGCCGAAAGGCTGGCGTTTTTCAGGCGCGTCAATCGCTGCAATGCGCACTCGCACCTGCTCATACGCGCCGACCTCGCCACAGCGGGCAGTGAGGGTGTCGCCATCGGAAATGCCGACTACCAAACAAAGAAGCGCAGCACTGAGGGTCATGTCTTGCCAGCGAGGGCGAGAGTACACGCGCGCAAGCCAGGTTGACCGCTGTCGCTGTATCGGCACCGCTTCATTGCGTCCGTCCATGTCTGGTGGGGCGTGACGAGATCGGCAAATTCGCGAACTCCCAGCAAACTCTGGGCAACCTGCAGCGCCTTCGCCCGGGTAACTGTGGCCGTCATGGTTGTGTGGCCATCCACCGGGGTGGGCGACACCACCGTGACAGTCACTTGGTCGGCCTTAGTGTGCAGAAAGGTGCGCCACACGCCCCACTGAAAAGCCCTTAAGAAATCCTCGGCCAGATACTGCGGATCGCGGGTGAGGCCGTCTCCATTGATTGCCAGACGGATGTGCAGCGGCTTGCGCTTGAGCACCTTGAATGCTCCGGTTTCTGGCGAGAAATCGCCCATCTCTTCCGCCATGGCCTCGGGCGTTGCGAACTGCATAGGCGCAGCGCCCTTGTTCTGTGCCATCGCCGGCGAAGCACACGACATGGCCAGAGCGGCCAGCACGAAGCCGTTGAAGCTCTGTTTGATGCTGTAGAGGATTGACATGGTTAAAACCGCCTCCCATTCCACCCATACACAACCCGCCCGCAAATGCGCACAGGCTGCGTGCCGTCGAGCACATCCACGGTGCGCACCTTGGGGTTGTCGCTGGTGACTTCATGCGCGCCATCGACTCGGCGCGTCACACGCTTGATGAACAGCTGGCCATTGGCCTGCAGCACATAGACGCCATCCACATCGGCCACTTGGCAATCGGTGTCCACGATGGCGAAGTCGCCTGAGTTGAGCGTGCCCGCCATGCTGTCGCCGTAGGCATGCACCAGCTGCAGCGCTTCGGGCCGCGAGCGCGGCACATTCAGGGCCAGCCAATGGCGCGACACGGGCACTTCGCCCAGGATCACGTCTTCGGTCATCAGGTCGTTGCCAGACCCCATGCTGCCTGTGGCGTTGAACAGGGGGATGCGCACGGTGTCGCTGTCGCTGGCGGGAGCAGGTGCCGGGCCAGTCAAACCGCGCGTGCTGCGCTGACCGGTGATGACGTAAGAAACATCGAGATCACGAGCAGACACAGCGGAAAGAAATTCCGCGCTCACGGTTGCAACCCCGCGCTCCCAGTCCTGATAGGTGCGCGGCTTAGCGCCGCCAAGGGCTGCCATTTCGGGCTGCAAGAGTCCTAAGCGTTCGCGCTCTTCACGCAAGCGATCACCCAAAGAGGAACGGAAATCTGTATTCATTCTTGCTAAACACGGAATTCCGTGCATAATTCATCACACTGTTACCAATCAATCCAAAGCACACATGACCACCTTTGACGCCTCGGCCGACCTACCGAAAGCCTGGACCGGCTTTGACGCTTGCCAAGAACGGCTGCAACGAACCCTGACAGAAATGCTGGGCAGCCACCCGCGCTCTGGCGTCTTTGGCAAAGTGTCCGTCCACATCAAGCCTGCGCAGGACGAGCACGCCATGCCGGTGGAGCGCTGGGCGCATGACGCGCAGGTGCTGATTGCCTGCCTGCGCGCCATTGAGCCAACGGCCCAGGTGCGCATCGATGTGACCGGGGTGGGCGTCCTGCAGTACGGGGCACTGCGCGCTGCGGGGGTGGACGTAGGGGCATATGTGAACACGGTGGACTACGCGCCAGCACTGGCGCTTATTCCAGAGGCGCTGCGGCCGTGTACACGCTGCGGCCTGCCAGTGAAGCACGCGGTGATTGGCGAGGGTCCGAAGCCTTCTCGAGATTGAGAACGTATTCCACGCCGGTCACGCGCACGCGCCGCCTTCCAGAACCGAGGTACAGGATGTCGCCAACGTTCAGAACGGGGTCTGTGGGAACGGGGAATGTGCAGGCGACAACCTCGCGCGACCCGGGCTCAAAGATTTGTGTTTGCACTGAAAAAGCCATTTCCATCACGTTGTTACCAATCAATGCCAAATAGTACAGGAGCCACCATGTTGCAAACAAAACACCAGGGCGAGGACACGGCGCAAGAGCCCGTGCTGCACGACAAGCCCATTGCGCTGCGCATGACGAAATCCGAGCGCGAAGAAGCCTTTGCCCTGGCGGCTGAAGACGAGCGCAGCGCGAGCAACTTCGCTTTGCGCATGTACCGCATTGGCCTGGCCGACTACAAGGCCAAGCGCGAAGCGTTGCGCGGCGCGGCGGATTCCTGACGTCGGTTTCTTTTTCATGCCTTCATGTTGCCCAGCAGTCCGCACAACCGCACGCAACTTGTTTTGCGCGACCTTGCGCGTCACCCCACACATCCAGTCCATGCCATGAATTCACGTCACTCTCACACCAGCGGCACGATCGAGCGGGTTTTGCGCCAGCACCTGAGCCAGCCGGGCAGCGCGGCCCAGGATGCGGCGGGCTGGGATGCCCCGTCCGTGAGCCGGTTCTTGAGTGGTCAGCAGGGAGTGCCGATTAGCAAGATCGACTCACTCGTCAACGCGGCGGGCTTTGTGCTGATAAGCCGCAAATACCTGGAGGCGATTGGCACGCTGGGCGAGGTGGGCATGTATTGCCACTGCGCCCGGGCTGGCGGCGGTGAATGTGGGCCGAACCGGCAAGAAGCATCCGCCGCTGGACAGGATCTGCGGGGTGCGCGCGCATGAGCGGCACGCACGCTTACCAGCCGGGTCGAAAGGAGCAGGCCCTGGCTTTTGCACGCGCCATGCCGCGCGAGAGCACGCGGCTGAACTGTCCGCACTGCGAGACGCCGGCCCTGATTCGCACCAGCGTGCAGATCACAGTGCTGACGCGCGAGACCACTTACTGCTGCGTAAACCCCGAGTGCGGCCACACCTTTTGTGCCCTGACCGAGATCGTGCGCACGCTCTCGCCCAGCGCCACGCCGAACCCCAGCATCAATCTGCCGCTGTCCACCCATGTGCGCCGCGACCTGATGCGCGCCACGCTGGACCACGCCCAGCACTCCCCGTATTCGCCGCGCACCACACGCCCGGTGACGCTTGACATGTTCGAGGCGCGCCCGCCGCACCCCGAGTAGCCACCGCGCGCCGCTGCAGGCGCGCACCCCCTACCCCGCTTTCCCTATCGCTTGCGGCGCCGTTTTTGGCGCTGCGGGATTCGTTCGCCCAAAAAGAGGAGTTTTCATGAAAACCACCGTCACGATCGAGATCGACACGGATCGCCTCGGCGGCTACACGGACGCCTATGTAGCCCAGCTGTGGCACATCGCCCAGGCCAACCCGGCGCCCCATGGCGACCGGGATGCCTCTGCCCTTGCGGCCGCTGTCGGCACCGAGATCATCCGTCGCTGGCTCAAATGGGCAGGGCCGGAATTGCACACCCACCAGCCAGGCGCAGACAACTGGAAGGCGTTGCTGGGACTGGGCGCGAAGTTCATCGATGGCGCATGGCGCATCCCCACGGAAGGAGGCAGCAATGTTTGACCTTCCTATGCGTGCGATCGCTTTTCGCACCGGCGTACTGGCCTGGGTGGTCGGCCTGCTGGGCACGGTGACGGGCAGCGTGCCGCTGCTGGTGTTGGCCCTGGCTTTGTTCGCTGTCGGCCTGGGCGCCTTTGCTGCAGCTCTGCAGGGTGTCGAGCAATGACCGCCGCCACCAAGCGCGTGCGGCGCGCAAAAGCTGTAGCGCCTTCAACAGTGCACGACAGGCAGTTGAACTATCAGGCGTACGAAGACTTCATGCGCAGGCGAGAGCTGAAAAGTCTTGCTCCACAACTGCGCATGCTGGAACGGCTTATGCCGGCGGCGCGTGCGGCTGACGCTGAAATCTATGGCGGCGAAGTCAAGGGAGCGGTGTGGGGCCGTGGTATCAGGATCGATGAGTCCTATGCCGCGAACAGGGAGCGCAGGGCCGGTGCCAGTCGAAACGAAGTTTTAGCGCGCGTTTTTTGTGAGCAGGGAATGCGTGAGGTGGAGCGGCGCGCCACAGACGGCGCGCGCTATTGGGTAGTGCTGGTCAAGGGGCATCTGCGGGTGACGATGCATGTCTGCCCTGCGCGCTACAGCGAGAAGGGCGTGGTGTACCTGTGAGCACCTACGCCATGACCTACCGCGCCGCCGATGGCCGGCGCGTGGCGCTGCACCTGATCGCTGCCAGCCTGGCCGCTGCATGGGATTGCGCCTTTGACATTGCAGATCGCCTGCAGGGTGATGTGTGCGGCTTCGGCGTGGCCCCGGTCAGGGTGCGTGCATGAAGCAAGACCTTGCCGAGCGCCTGGCGCACGGGGAGCTGCATTGCATCGGGGTGGTGGCGCCTGATCTTGACCTGTTGGCCAGGCCCGCGCCGGTGAGGTTGGCAACCAGGCCCGCGAACGACGCCGAGCGCGCGCGGCTGATGGGGCTGCGTGATGAATATGTGCAGCTCTCCAGCCGCGGGCGCTATGTGGATGCGGCGGCGCGCGAGTGGCGCCAGTTGCCTATCAGCTGGCGTATGTCGATGCTGATGATGGGCGGCGTGGGGCAGGACGTGGACAGCCTGGGCACCCTGGCGCTGCGCGACTGGCATGAGATGCCACCGCATGAGCAGGCCGAGGTGCGCGGCGTGGTGCGCGGCGCCAAAAAGCATCTGCTGCGCCTGACGGCGCTGGCGGCGCGGGTGTAGCCATGGCAACGATCCCACGCAAGCCGCCCACCGCCAGCCTGGCCGAGTGGAACAGCCACAAGCCCACGGCGCACATGGCGCAAAGCCACATGGAGCGCGTTTTGAAGTGCGCCCCGGTGGGCTGGCAGGCAGCCGTGCGTGCGCGGTTCAGTCCGGCCCTGCCGCCCATCGTGGCAGCCGCGCAGTCTGACCACGACTTTTTGCACCAGCCGCCCGAATGGGCGCAGGCGTGGGACTTGCTGCAGTCGGTGGCCGACTTTGAAGACAGCTACGGCGCAGCCAGCCTGTGGAACCTGGCCGATTACGAAATTTGCGAGATGGCCAAGAAGCTGGCCGCGCAGGCCGATGAGCTGGACGATATTTGCATTGGCCAGGGCGGCGACTTGGCGGCGCGGGTGGATTCCATTCGCATGCTGGTGCGCTGCGTGGGCATTGCCGAAGACATGCCGATCAAGGGCGAGCCGGCCATCAAGCGCGCACAAGATGCAGCCTGGTGGCGCCGGCGCCTGCGCGTGCACGTGGCGCGTGTGGTGGAAGCGGGCGCCGTGGGCCTGGGCCTGGTGAACAAGGCGCGCGGCGGCTATGTGAGCCAGGACGGGCTGCTGCGCCGCCAGGCGCAGATCAAGCGCAACGCCGAGGCGCTGGGCCGCACGCTGTACCGAAATGAAGCGGGCCAGGTGTTCACGCTGCTGGAGCTGGCGGCGCTGGGCACGGCTAACCCGGTCAATCGCGGTGGCGAGCTGATGACGCGCATTCGGGGTGCCGAGGAATACGCCGATGCGCGCGCCCATGTGGGGCTGTTTGTCACGCTCACGCTGCCGAGCCGCTTCCACCCCGTGAAGCTGGGCAGCGGCGGGCGCCCCTTCCCGAACAAGAAATACGCCGGCGCCACGCCGCGCGACGGCCAACTGTGGCTGCGCGGCATGTGGCAAAAGGTGCGCGCCTACCTGCAGCGCAAGCATGTGCGCATGTATGGCCTGCGCGTGGCCGAGCCGCACCACGATGCAACGCCGCACTGGCACGCCCTGCTGTGGGCCGAGAACGAAGCGGACGCCCAGGCTATTGAAGCGGCGGTGCGCAAATACTGGCTGAGCGATGACGGCCAAGAGCGCGGCGCGCAAGAAAACCGCGTGAACGTGAAGCGCCTGACCAAGGGCGGCGCGGCGGGCTATGTGGCGAAGTACATCGCCAAGAGCGTGGGCCACCTGGCCCTGGCCGAGCACATGGACGTGGTGGACGGACAGCAGATCACCATGGACTTTGGCGACCAGGGCGCCAAGGGTGCACGCGACGTGAAAGAGACGGGCGTGGGTTACCAAAGGGTGGACGCCTGGGCGGCCACCTGGGGCATTCGCCAATTCCAGACCATCGGCATGCCCAGTGTGACGGTGTGGCGCGAGCTGCGCCGCGTGACGGGCGACCAGCTGGACCTGTTTGCCCGCGAGGGCGACCGGGAGACGGTGCGCGCGTTTGATGCCTGCCACCGGCGCGGTGATGTGCGGGCCGATTGGTGCGCGTTCATGGAGGCCATGGGCGGGCATGCGCAGCCGCGCTGCCGATGGCACCTGCGCACGGCGCACCGCACGCCCGAAGAGGGCCAGGTCAACAAATACGGCGAGTCTGTGACGGTGGGCCGCATCGTGGGCCTGCGCGCGCAGCGCGGGCGCATGTGCGGCCGCTGGCTGGTGAGCCGGCGCATTGCCTGGACGCCGGTGCTCGATGAGAGCGCGCTGGCCGCGCACGGCATGGCCGGTGGTTCCGACGATTCAGGACAAGCGCAGGGCGACGGCACAGCCACGGCCCGCGCGGCTTTGCCGCGCGCTTGGACTGGTTTCAATAACTGTACGGCCCGCATCACGCACGAACTTTCTGAGCTGGCTTTTGGACCCGGCAGGCCCGATTTCAGCGAGTGGGCGCGCTCTGAACACGTCCCGCCCCTGCGCGCCAAGCCGCTGCCGCAATTCCCGAGGGATTGGAACTGATGAAAAACCAAGCAACCCGCCGCCAGGCGCGCACCGCCGTGCCCGATGCGAGCCGAAATGCCACCCCGCTGCTGGCCCAAGTGCTGCAGGCCGCCCGCCGCCGATGCGACGACATGCAGGACTGCACCGCGGCCCGCGACCAGATGGAGCGCGACGTGCTGGACACACCGCCCGAGCTGCTGGCAGACCTGCTGACCGCGCTTTCCACCGTGCGCATCACGCGCGCCGACCTGATTTCACCCACCACCACCGAAAGGAGTGCCCACCCATGAACGCAAAACGCACCGAGCCGCGCGTGCACTGCTTCCAGCGCCCGCTGCACGGCGGCTATGTGCCGCAGGCCGGCACCACGCCCGAGCACCTGCGCGCCGTGTTCGACGCCGAGCGCGACCGCCTGGCCGATGCCGCCAAGCCGCGCCGCACGCGCCGGCTGCCCGCCGCGCCGGCGACCAACCCCAAACAGGCCCAGCTGCAGCTCGTGGCCTGAGCTGAACCACTTTTCTTTGAGGACCCCATGACTGCAAAACCCTTGATCCTGGCCCTGACCGGCCGCCCTGGTGTGGGCAAAGACTCCGTCGCCGACATGCTCGCGCCTCAGCAAGGCTTTGTGCGCATCGCGTTTGCGGACGCGCTGCGCCGCGAGGTGTGCGATGCCTGGCGCATCGACCTGCGCATGCTGACCGACCGGCACACGAAGGAATTGCCGCTGCCGGCGCTGGCAGCCGGCATGTGCAGCGACCCGGCATTCATGCGCTGGATTGCGGACGGCGGCGACAGCCTGACCGCGCCGCGCAGCCCGCGCTGGGTGCTGCAGCGCTGGGCGTCGTTTAAGCGCCGGTACTCGCCTGACTACTACGCCGCCATCGTGGAGCGCTGGATCGGCCGGCAGATTGGCTGCGGCCGGGATCGCATCGTCGTCACGGATCTGCGCGACCCTGTCGAAGAAGCGATGCTGCGCCGCCTGGGCGCCAAGGTGGTGCGGGTGCACCGGCCCGAGCTGGCCGCGTTGCCCGCAGACACGGCCATGCACGTGAGCGAGCAGCACCACCGGATCAAGGCCGTCGCAGACATCCTGAACGATGGGAGCTTGCAGACCCTGGCCAATGCGACGCTGGAGTGCGTCGAGCTGCTGGATGTGCTGGAGGTGGCGCCATGCTGAAAGGCACGATTCGCCAGCGCTCCAGCGAATGCGCCGCGCATACCGGCCTGGGAGGCCTGGCTGTCGCCCATAGCCAGCGCGCGGACGAGAACGCGCGCGCTGCTGGTCATATGGGCGTGTTTTTGACGCTGACCTGCCCGAGCCGATTCCATGCGGGCCACGCGAGCTATGACGGATCAACCCCGCGTGATGCAGCGCAGTGGCTTCGCACGATATGGGCACGCGCCCGTGCTGAGCTGGCGCGCGGCGGGGTGCGGATGTACGGCGTGCGCATAGCTGAACCGCATCGCGATGGCTGCCCCCATTGGCATGCAATGCTGTGGTTTGAAACTTCAGCAGCGGCTGACGGCGCTGTGCAGGTCTTTCGCAAACACTGGCTGCGAGAGGACGGCGACGAGCCCGGCGCACAGAGGCATCGCGTGTCGGTCATGCGCATGGGGGACGTTGGCGGTGCTGGGTATGTCTCGAAGTACATCAACAAAGAACCTTGTTGCGCGGTCTGGGCGCGGACCTGGGGGATTCGCCCGCTCCAAACCATCGGCGCGCCCTTTCATGATCCTGCACATGGACTTTGCGAATGACTGCAATGCAAGCCCTACCCCCCTATCTGACAGACGCGGAAATTGACGACATGTGCGCGCCGCTCAAGGTGGGCGCCGCAAAACGAAAACGCCTTGAAAAAATGGGGATGCTGGTGAAGACAAAGCCCAATGGCCGCCCGCTGGTGGCGCGCAGCGAATTCGAGCGCGTGCTGGGGGCGGGACGGATGGCGACCGCGCAGAACGACGCAGTGACCGGCCCGAACGTGACTGCTTTGCGCGAGCACATCAACAGGAGGAAGCATGGGGCGCGCGCGTAAGGACGGCGACCCGCTGGGACTGGCTGGCACGCGGCTGTCATTCAAGCACGGGGCCTTCTACTACCGCCACCGCGACGGGCGCTGGGAGCGCATCGGCGCCGACGTGAAGGTGGCCAAGGAACGCGCGGCCCTCTACAACGACCCGGAGGGAATATTTGGCACCGTGGGCTACTGGCTCGATCAGTTCCTGGTGGATTGCGCGGCACGGGTGACAGCAAAGACCCTAGCGGCCCGCACCCTGTCGGATTACACGAAAGACGTGGTGCCGCTCAAGGCCTATTTCGGCGCGATGCTGCCCGAGCACATCCAACCGCTGCACGTGCAGACCTATCTCGACATTGGTGCCGAGGCCGGCAGACCAGTGCGCGCGAACCGGGAGAAGGCCTGTCTCAGCTCCTGCCTGAGCTGGATCATGCGCAAGGGCAAGACCACCATGCTGATCAACCCTTGCATGCAGGCCAGCGGCACAAAGGGCAACCCCGAGCGAAAGCGTGAGCGCTACGTGACGAACGAAGAATATTTGGCGGTGTACGAAGCTGCGGGAACCCAGGTGCGGCTGCTCATGGAGCTGACCTACCGCACACTGCAACGGCCGGAAAGCGACCTGCTGCACTGGACGCCGGCCGTGCTGGCCCGCGATTCGCACACCAAGCAGCGCGTGCTGTCGTTCACCCAGGGCAAGACAGGCATGCGGGTGAAGATCGCCATGACCGAGAGGCTTGAAATTCTGATCTTGCGCGCCATGGGCGCGGTGCCACACATCGACCAGCCGCTGGTGCACACCCGACAGGGTGATGCGTACACGTACACGGGGATCATGTCGATGCTGACGGCTGCCATGAAGAAGGCGAACAAGGCTCGCGAGTCAAAGGGTCTGCAGCCGTTCAAGAGCTTCGGCTTCCGCGATCTCAAGGGAAAGGGCGCGACCGATATGTGGCTCGCCGGCACGCCCATCGAGCAGATCCAGCTGCTCTGTGGCCACGCGGACAAGGCGACGACGGAGAAGTACATCAAGGCCCGGTGGAACGCCACCGCCCAGCCCAACGAAATCGCCATCCAATAGCGTCACATATACAGTGGTTTGGCCCGAAGTCTCATAGGCAAAACGGGATTAATCACCATCGCACTTATGAGACAAGAGGCCGCCTAGTTTGGCTCAACCATGCCGCATAGAACGCGGATTGGTGGCGGGTCTCTTAATCCGTAGGTCGACAGTTCGAATCTGTCAGGACCCACCACCAAAACTAGCGCGTCAGCGCTACAAAGCCCGCTATTTAAAAGATAGCGGGCTTTTTGTTTTCAACCAAATTGTCGTTCATGTCGCGATTCGACTGGCTTGGGTGACGCTGAAGTACGTTTCGGGGGCATCACGGTGCGATGCCCCGGCAGGCAGGCGCATTGGATGGGTGTTCACGACCCCAGCCCCCAGGAGCCGAGCGTCCATCAAACCCGAGGCGATTGCCAGTCCACGGTCCTGCAATTCCGCTAACGCTCGAATGTTCCCGCGCTAACGAGGCGGTCAGAGGCGCTGCCGACCCATACCGTATAGGCACCGGGCGGGACCACGAATGCCTTGCGCGACGCATCCCACACGCTCAACGGATGGTGGCTGGCGGCCGGATCCACAGCGATGCTCACGCGCTCGCTGGCGCCGGCAGCGAGCGCCACCTTGCGAAAGCCGACCAGCCGCTTCGGTGGCTGCGGCAGGCCGGAGCCCGAAGGCACGGACAGGTAGACCTGCAGCACTTCCGCGCCCGCGCGGGCCCCTGTGTTGCGCACGGTCGCCTCCACGCGGTAGGTGGCAGCGCCACTGGCGGGCAGCTGCAGCCGCTGTGCCTCGACGGCAAAGCTGGTGTACGACAGGCCGTGGCCGAAGGCGAACGCGGGCTGTTTATTGTGGGCGTCGTACCAGCGGTAACCGATCTGCAGCTGTTCGCTGTAGTCGACTTGCGGAATGCCTTTGGCGTCCATCACACCCGGGTACTGCCCGGCCGAGACCGTTTCCATGAACCCCTGGCCTTCGACGGGAAAGGTCACGGGCAATTTGCCGGAGGGGTTGTGGACGCCCAGCAGCAGATCGGCCACGATGTGGCCATCCTCCTGGCCTGGGAACCAGGCTTCGAGCATGGACGGGCCGCGCGCACCCAGCCAGCGTGCAGGGAGCGGTACGCCGGCGTTGTCCTTGAGCACCAGCGCGGTCTTGGCATGGGTGGGCCGCGCGGTGTTGGATTGCACGCCCAACAGGCGGTCGATCATCGCGATGGTGCGGCTGTTGCGGCCTGCGTTGTCGCCGCCATCAAAGGAAATCGCCTTGGGTAGGGGCGCATACCAGTCCAGCGAATCGCCGCGCGCCGTGAGCAGACCACCCTCCGCATTGTTGAAGCTGGCCCGGTCCGCGCCCTCCTCGGCCACCGTGCCTGCCATCACCACCACCGCATCCGCGCCTGCCACTGCTGCCAGCACGTCGCCGAAGACGACGGGCCTGCCGTCGAGTGTGGCGCCGGCGTTGGCGTCGTCCACCAGTGCCAGTTGGACTTCAACCGATGCATTGCCGGACTGGGCGAAGACATTGCGCAGGCCCGCGGCGGGCGTGACGGTGTAGAAGGGCACGACATCGGAGCTGCCGCCGCCGGCGCCCATGACCGTGCCGACCATCGATCCTCCGGCCACCGCCTGCTGCGCGTAGATCTGGCTCGACTTGCCGACCAGCAGCACCCGCCGCGCGTCGCGCGGCAGAGGCAGTGCGCCATTGTTCTGCAATAGCACCGCGGTCTGGACGCCCATGGCACGCGCCTTCCGGCCACCGTCCTCGACGTCCAGCGGCCGCTGCACGATCGGGCGATCAAAGACACCGAACTTGAACATCTGCACATACCGGCGCCGCAGCGCCGTATCGATGTCGGACATCGTGAGCTCACCGGCATTCAGCGCGGCGCGCAGCTTGTCGGGCGCGAAGAACTGGGGCAACGGCATCTCGTGGTCGAGTCCGGCGCGCATCGCCTTGGCGGTGCTCTTGGCGGCGAAGAAGTCCGACTGCACGTAGCCTTGGAAACCCCACTGGCGGCGCAGGACGTCGGACAGCATCTCTTCGTTCTCGCAGGCGAACGCGCCGTTGAGCGCGTTGTACGAGCACATCACCGCGCCAGCTTCGCCATCCTTCACGGCCATCTCGAAGGGCAGCAGGTACAGCTCATGCAGTACCTGTGGGTCGATGCGCTCGGACACCGACATCCGGTTCACCTCCTGCTCGTTGCCGACGTAATGCTTGGCGACGGCGATCAGGCCCTTGCCTTGCACCGCGCGCGTCTCGGCCACGGACATAACACCGGCAAGGTACGGATCCTCGCCCTTGTATTCGAAGTTGCGACCGGCCAGCGGCAGGCGCGCCAGGTTCATGCCGGGCGCTTCGAACACGTGCAGCGCCAGACGGCTGCCCTCTTCCCCGATCAGTTCGCCAAACGCGGTGGCCACGGCGGGGTCGAACGAGGCGGCAACGGCGATCGAGGAAGGGACAGCAGTTGCCTTGGCGGAGGATGCATCAAAGTAGACCGCCTCATCGACATGGAGGCCATTCACGTAAACCATCCGGGGTGGGGTATCGAGTGCAACGCAATCGTTCTGGCCGATCCCCACCGGGCCGTTGGTGACGCGCAATGTGGGGATGCGCAGGGCAGGAATGCCCGTGACATGCCGGGCGCCCTTGCAGTGGGGCAATTCGGGGACGATTTCGGGCACTGCACCGGTCAGCTGCTGGGCCTTCTGCTCCAAACTCATGCCGGCAAGCAGCAAGCCCGCGCGTTGCTCGGGCGACAAGGTTTTGATCATCCACGGCATTGCGTCAGCAGCTGCAGGCCCGCCGCGGGGCACTGGGCCGCTCGCGCATCCGGCCAAAGCGATGGCAACAACAAACAGCGCGCTCGGACCTGTGCGCCTGCGGCATAGCGGGAAGGATTGCATGAGAGTCTCCGATCCAGGGCTGCACGTTGCTGGTGGCACCCTGGGCCACTCTGCGCCGAACGACGGAGGTAAGTCAACACATTCCCTGGTGTGCCGCATACCGGATGCCCAGGACCGATGAATGCCTGGAAACACAACGACTGATGCCAGCGTGCCAAGATCCCGTGTCGCTTGCCAATGACGGGCACGGCTTCCGGTGTTGGCGGCAACCGGGCTGGCTAAGGCACGATCGGCAGGGTGGTCAAACTTTCGTCGGCGTCCAGAGACGGGATCTTCGCAAACCACTCTCGCAAGAAATCCGCCAGTGCCCGCGT
>NZ_MWOM01000004.1:44939-78977 GCF_012931925.1 Acidovorax sp. SRB_24 | reverse complement strand
GGAGCGCATGAGCACACCGTGGCCTTGCAGGGCCCAGTGGGTGGCGGCGCTGCCATCGTTGGTGCTGAGCATCCCGCGCACCTTCACCGTCTCTTGCCGCTCCCCCTGGCGCAGGTGCCAGGTGCCATAGGTTTCATCACTCTCGCGGATCACGATGCACTGGTGGGCCAGCAGGTCCGCCGGCTGGGCTGGCTCGCCCGCTCCTGCCAGGTAGGCGGGTGCCGCGCACAGGACGCGCTGGTTGGCCAGAAGCCGGCGCGCGGTGAGGCGCGAGTCGGGCAAATCCCCAAAACGCACGGCCGCATCGAAGCCTTGCTCCACCAGATTCACCGGCCGGTCGGTGAGGTGCAGTTGAACTTCCACCTCGGGGTAAGCCCGCGCAAAGGCCGACAGGGCCGGTGCAATGCGCACGCGACCAAAGCCCAGCGTGGCGGCCAGCTTGATGAGTCCGCGCGGGGAACTGCGTGCGCCCGCCACGGTGCGCTCCAGCGCCTCCAGGTCGCTCAGGATGCGGGCGCCGTCCAGCAAATAGGTTTCGCCCTCGGGTGTCAAACCGATGCGGCGGGTGGTTCGGTGCAGCAGGCGCACGCCCAGGCGATGCTCCAGTTGCGCCAGGCGCCGACTGACGGCCGGAGGCGTGATACCCATCTGCTGAGCGGCAGCGGCCAGGCTGCCTTCTTTCATCAGCAGGGCAAAAAAGCGCAGGTCTGAAAATCCGTCCATGCCGGGCAATTCGTGCGTTTGATTTATGAATGAAGTGATTTTGAATGACTTTATGCGTTTTTCAATCACCCATAAGATGACTTCAAATAACGCAGCACCCTCACCAGGAGACAATTCCCATGAAGCACACCCCTGTTTGGCCCTCCCTGACCCGTCGCATGGCGGCCACCGCCGCGCTTGCGCTGCTTTCCACCGCCGCCCTGGCGCAGGCTTATCCGACCAAGGCCATTAAGCTGGTGGTGCCCTATGCGCCCGGTGGCAGTGCCGACATTGCCGCACGCCTGGTGAGTGATGAATGGGGCAAGGCGCTGGGTGGCTCGATGTTCATTGAGAACAAGGGTGGCGCGGGCGGCAACATCGGGGTGGACATGGTGGCCAAGGCCGCGCCCGATGGCTACACGATTGGTTTGCAGACCGTTTCCCTGGCCATTAACCCCGCGCTCACGGCCAAGATGCCGTACGACACCCTTAAGGACCTGGCCCCGATC
Source organism: Acidovorax sp. SRB_24 (assembly GCF_012931925.1). Classification (NCBI taxonomy): domain Bacteria; kingdom Pseudomonadati; phylum Pseudomonadota; class Betaproteobacteria; order Burkholderiales; family Comamonadaceae; genus Acidovorax; species Acidovorax sp. SRB_24. The sequence goes on along the minus strand of NZ_MWOM01000004.1, from coordinate 77,766 downwards.
GGCCTGGTGGCCAGTTCGCAGCATGTGCTGGTGGTCAACAACAGTCTGCCGGCAAAGAACATCAAGGAGCTGGTGGCGCTGCTCAAGGCGGAGCCTGGCAAGTATTCCTACGGCTCGGCCGGGGCGGGCAGCACCTTCCACATGTCGGCCGAGCTGTTCAAGGCAGTGGCCGGCGTGCCCATCGTGCACATCCCCTACCGGGGCGGCGGCCCGGCGATGTTCGACACCATGTCGGGCCAGGTGGCGCTGAGTTTTCCCGTGCTATCAGCGGCACAACCGCATGTGCAGGCGGGCAAATTGCGCGCGTTGGGCGTGACAGGCGCCAAGCGCTCGGCCCAGATGCCCGATGTGCCCACCATTGCCGAGGCGGGCCTGCCCAACTATTCGTTTGAAACCTGGTTCATCGTGTTCGCTCCAGCGGGCACGCCCAAACCCGTCATTGACAAGCTCAACACCGCACTGAACCAAGCGCTCGGCACTGTGGCGCTGAAAGAGCGCATGACCAAGGACGGCTTCGACCCCATGCCTTCCACCCCAGAGCAAGCCCGCGCGCGGTTGGAGAAGGAAATGCCCCGGTGGGCCAAGCTCATCAAGGAGCGCGGTATCACTACCGAGTGATAAGCCTCGCCTCGCGACTGAAGCACGTTATCTGCAATGACCGGCTCATCTCTGTTTCCTGGATTTGCCCCGCAGCGCATACCCACGCCGGACGGCCAGCACATCCAGGCGCTGGTGGGTGGCAACGGCCCGCCCTTGCTGCTGCTGCATGGGCATCCGCAGACCTCGGCCCTCTGGCACAAGGTGACGCCTGCACTGGCACGGCATTTCACGCTGGTGCTGGCCGACCTGCGTGGGTATGGCGACTCGGCCAAGCCCGACGGTGATGCGGACCACGCCAACTACAGCAAGCGCACGATGGCCGCCGATATGCGGGCTGTGATGCAACATCTAGGCCACGCTCGCTTTGCGGTGCTGGCACACGACCGGGGTGCGCGCGTGGCGCACCGGTTGGCGGCAGACCACCCTGCGGCCGTGCAGCGCATGGTGCTCTTGGATATTGCGCCCACGCTGGCCATGTACGAGCAGACCGGCAATGCGTTTGCCCGCGCCTACTGGCATTGGTTCTTCCTGATCCAGCCCGCACCGCTGCCCGAGCGCCTGATCGAGGCCGACCCTGCTGCGTATGTTCACGACGTGATGGGCCGGCGCAGCGCGGGCCTGGCCCCGTTCGATCCAAGGGCGCTGGCCGAGTACACGCGCTGCCTGGCGCTGCCGGGCACAGCCCATGGCATCTGTGAGGACTACCGCGCCGCTGCCGGCATTGACCTTTTGCACGACCGCGCCGATCGCGATGCGGGCCGGCAGCTGGGCATGCCGCTGCTGGTCCTGTGGGGTGAGCAGGGAGTGGTGCAGCAGTGCTTCACGCCGCTGACCGAGTGGCAACGCGTGGCGGCCGACGTGCGCGGACATGCCTTGCCCTGCGGTCACTACATCGCCGAAGAGGCACCCGACGCCCTGCTGGCAGCCGCCTTGCCCTTCTTGCTGGAAACCAACGCATGACCCATTCCCCAATACCCCGCCAAACCCTTTACCAAAAATTGGTGGCATCGCACACGGTCGCGGCGCTGGACGAGCAGAACGTGCTGCTGTTCTGCGACCTGCACCTGATGAACGAATACACCAGTCCACAGGCCTTTGCAGGCCTGCACGAAGCCGGGCGCGGCGTGCCCGTTCCGGGCCAGAACGTGGCGGTGGTGAGCCACATCATTCCCACGCACCCGATGCGCCACCGCATCATTCAGGACCCTCCGTCTGCGCTGCAGGCAAGCAACCTGAAGTCCAACTGCGAACGGCACCACATCCCGCTGTTCGACACCAATGACCCGCTGCAAGGCATAGAGCACGTGGTCGCGCCCGAGCATGGCATGGTGCGCCCGGGCATGGTCATCATCTGCGGCGACAGCCATACCACAACCTACGGTGCGCTGGGCGCGCTGGGGTTTGGCATTGGCACGTCCGAGGTGGAACATGTGCTGGCCACGCAGACCCTGGTATACCGGCTGGCGCAAGACATGCGCATCCGCGTGGACGGCGTGCTGCCCACGGGCACGACCGCCAAGGATTTGATCCTCCTGATCATCAGCCGCATCGGCGCCCAGGGCGCGCGCGGCTATGCAGTGGAGTTCTGCGGCAGCGCGATCAGCGCGCTGTCGGTGGAGGCGCGCTTCACCCTGTGCAACATGGCGGTGGAGGCAGGGGCGCGCGGCGCGCTGATTGCGCCGGACCGCACCGCCATCGACTACGTGCTGGCCCGCACCCCCGACATCACAGGCGATCTGCGTGACCGTGCACTGGCGCAGTGGGCCACCCTGCACAGTGATGCCGATGCCGTGTTTGAGGTGGAGCACCGCTTTGACGCGAGTGAGGTGGCTCCTTTTGTCACCTGGGGCACCAGTCCCGACCAGGCCATGGCCATCAACGCCACCGTGCCGCAACCCGCCAGCATGGCCGATGCCGTGCAGCGCAGCAGTGCCGAGCAGGCCCTGCGCTACACCGCGCTCAACGCCGGGCAGGCGCTGCAGGGCGTGGCGGTGCAGCATGTGTTCATCGGCTCGTGCACCAATGCGCGCATCGAAGACCTGCGCGAAGTGGTCAAGGTGGTGGGCACGCGCCATGTGGCGCCGGGTGTGCGCGCCATGGTCGTGCCCGGCTCGGGCGCCGTGAAGGCGCAGGCCGAGGCCGAAGGCATCGCCAGCCTCTTGCAGGCTGCGGGCTTTGAATGGCGCCAACCGGGCTGCTCCATGTGTCTGGCCATGAACGACGACGTGCTGGCCCCTGGACAGCGTTGCGCATCCACCACCAACCGCAACTTCGAGGGCCGCCAGGGCCGGGGCGCGATCACGCACCTCATGAGCCCGGCCATGGCGGCAGCGGCGGCCGTCACCGGCTGTATCACCGATGTGCGCACCCTGGAGACTTTTCACGCATGACCGACTCCCCCGTTACCCGCACGGACCACGCCGTGCTGCGTGGCCACGCCGCCGTGCTGGCCACGCCCAACCTCGACACCGACCAGATCATGCCCAAGCAATTTTTGCGCGGCATCGACAAATCGGGCCTGGCACCGGGCCTGCTGTACGACCTGCGCTTTGACGGCGCAGGACAGCCGCGCCCGGACTTTGTGCTCAACCAGCCCGCCTTTTCGGCGGTGGATGTGCTGATTGCGGGTTCCAACTACGGCTGCGGCTCCAGCCGCGAGCATGCCGTGTGGGGCATGCAACAATATGGCTTCAAAGCCGTCGTGGCATCGAGCTTTGGCGAGATCTTTTATTCCAACGCCCTCAACAACCGCCTGCTGCTGGCCATGGTGCCCGAAGCCGATGTACAGGCCTTCATGCACGAAGCAGCCCCACTGTCCGGTCCCTTGGCGCTGGAGATTGATGTACAGCGCCGCGTGGTGCGCAGTGCGCAACACCAGGCCAGCTTCACGCTGTCAGACCGGCACCAGCGCATGTTCTTGCAGGGGCTGGATGTGATCGGTGCGTCGCTCTCGTACACCGACCAGATCAACGCCTTTGCGGCACAGCACTGGGCGGCACAGCCTTGGGTGAAGGACGTGGCACGGGCGACGCGGGAGCGGCTGTCAGCCCTGGCGCAACCCTAGTCTTTGGAGGGGCACCAGACATGCCTCGATCAAGGATTTTCTCCCTCTCATTGTGTGGCAGCGAAGGGGAGCATGTGCCGGCTGTATGCGCTTTGGTCAGAAATGGCCGAAAGCCGATTCGTGGTTGCGGTAGCAGGTCAGGCTTCCTAGCACCCGACCACATAGCCCTGATGACCAGCAACTGGCTCTTGAACCTTTCACCGAATGCGTACCACACCGCCTGCACCAGCAGGTATGCGAACGCCAGCTGGATGGCCGGCCTCCTTGCAAGTGGATCATTCGGCAAGAAGCTGATCGTGCCAATACGCAACTGCACGCCATTGACCACGCAGCCGGCTGCGTAGACGGAATAAAGGTCGGGGCCGGCGTTTTGCCTGTACCGGGGCAGCGCTTGAAACCCAGCCTTCAAGGTTCGGTGCCCATGGATGGGACCGGCGCCTGCGTCCTGAATTTTTCGTGCCGCCCCTGGCGCATGCCGGAAGCCGGTCATTCCTTCCGGCGCGCAGAAATCGGGTATCTTGAGCCGCTTTCACCGCCTGCTCCTGCCCCCTCCCTTCCGCTCTCATGAACCCCGACGCGCACCTTCTCTGGAAAGCCCCCCGCTGGGCCCTGGCCGCCCTGCTGGCGGTGCTGGGCATGCTCGGTCCGTTCTCCATCGACACCTACCTGCCTGCGTTCTCGGGCATGGCGCACACCCTGGGCGCTTCACCGATCGAGATGCAACAGACGCTCTCGGCGTACCTGTTCGGCTTTGCATTCATGAACCTGTTCCATGGCGCACTGGCCGACAGCTTTGGTCGCCGGCCTGTGGTGCTGTGGGGCATTGCCATGTTCACACTGGCGTCGGCCGGTTGCGCGCTGTCCCAAACCGTGGGCCAGCTGGTGGTGTTCCGCGCGCTGCAGGGACTGTCCACCGGCGCAGGCATTGTGGTGTCACGCGCCGTCATCCGCGATATGTTTGCGCCCGCGCAGGCCCAAAAGGTCATGAGCCAGGTCACCATTTACTTCGGCGTGGCACCCGCCATCGCGCCGATGGTGGGGGGCTGGCTGTATGTGCACGCCGGTTGGCACAGCATCTTCTGGTTCCTGACGCTGGTCGGGGTCGCGCTGTGGATCGCCAACTTTCGCCTTCTGCCAGAAACATTGCATGCGGAGCATCGCCAGCCTCTGAGTGTGAAACACCTGATGCGCGGCTACTGGCAGTTGGGGTCCAGCCCGCGCTTCGTGCTGCTCGCGCTGGCCAGCGGCGTGCCGTTCAACGGCATGTTTTTATACGTGCTGGCGGCCCCGGCCTTTCTGGGAGAGCACCTGGGGTTGCAGCCCACGCAGTTCTTCTGGTTCTTCATGATGACCATCTCGGGCATCATGAGCGGCGCCTGGCTCAGTGGCCGCTTGGCCGGCCGGATCGCCCCCAAGCGCCAGATCCGCCATGGCTTTGTGATCATGCTCACGGTTTCCCTCCTCAACCTGGCGGCCAACCTGCTGCTGCCCGTGCACGTGTCGTGGGCGCTGTTTCCCATCGCGGTTTTTTCGTTCGGCTGGGCACTGATGGTGCCTGTGGTGACCTTGCTGGTGCTGGACCTGTACCCCGAGAGGCGCGGCATGGCATCGTCCCTGCAGGCGTTTGTGGGCTCGGTGGCCAACGGGCTGGTCGCTGGCGTGCTCGTGCCCCTGATCATGCATTCGACGGTGCTGCTGGCCTTTGCCTCGATGGCACTGATGTGCATTGGCCTGGCCGCCTGGATCTACCTGCATCACCGCTGGCCCGAGATCGGCCGGACGGCCCACCCCACCTAAAGCCCATGGCCTTGCCCATGCTTACCTGTAACAATGTATTACCTGCTGCATAGCAGTCCGGAATACTGAGGAGGCCACTGCGGCCAGCGTGAGGGATTGAAATGCAGCTATTGAAACTGGTGGAGGCGCAAATCCAGATCGGCGTGCCACTGCCCTGGAATGTGCGCAACCGCGACTGCACCCTGCTGCTGGCAAAGGCCTATGTGGTTCGCAACGAATCGCAGTTGGAAATGCTGCTTGAGCGCGGCATGTATGTGGACGCCGAGGAGGTCCGTGCATTGGCTGCGGCCCAGGCCCCCCCGCCGCGTACCATCCAAAGCATTTATGCGCGCTGGACCGGTGCCATCGACACGCTGGAACTGCTGCTGCCCGCACTGCCGGACCAGAAAGCCGGCTTTGCACCGCGCATCCACGCCCTGGCGACAGAGATCTTGGAACTGGCGGCGCTGGACACCGACATCGCCCTCTTCATGGCCGTGCGGCAGGATCAGGCGCGCCACCTGCGCTATGGCTACAGCCATTCGGTCTACACCGCGCTGTTGGCTCTGCTGATGGCGCAGCGCCTGGGCTGGACTCCGGAGCGCATCCTGCAGCTCACGCAGGCCGCACTCACCATGAATGCCAGCATTGCCGATCTGCAAGGACAAATGGCGCACCAGGACCATCCTGTGCTGGACCGCCAGCGTGCCCTGATTCGCCAACACCCCCATGACAGTGCCGCTCTGCTGGAGCGCGCCGGTATCACCGACGCCGGCTGGCTTGCCGCCGTGCGCCAGCACCACGAACAGGTCGGCGGCGGTGGCTGCCCCACGGGGGCTGCTGCGGTGGATGAACCCGCACAGGTGCTGCGCATGGCCGACGTCTTCATGGCGCGCATCAGCCCGCGCACGCTCAGGGCGCCGCTGTCGATCCAGGAAGCTGCACGGCAGATGTTCCGCGACGACCAAGGCGGCCCCCTGTCCATGGCAGTGATCAAGGAAATGGGCATTTATCCGCCCGGCGACTTGGTGCAGCTGGCCTCGGGCGAGCTGGGCGTGGTGCTTCGGCGCGGCGCCGAAGCGCGCACCCCGCTGGTCGCCGCCGTCAGCGACGCCCAGGGCCGCAGCGTGACAAGCACCCTGCAGCGCGACACTTCAGACCCGGCCTATGCGGTGACCGGGGCTGCGACCGACCGCAGCCTGCTCGCGCGCGTGCCGCCAGAGCGCTTGTACGGCTACGCCCTGGACGCATAACTGCAGCCTAACAGGCACAAAAAAACCGGCCCCTTTCAGGGCCGGTTTCAATGGAATTGCGCGCGATCAGCGGGCGGGACGGGCAGGACGCTTGCGCGCGTCGTGCGGCACGAAAGGCTTGCCTGCACCGGGCTTGGCAAACGCCGGCTTGCGCGGTGCGAAGTCGCCGCGGGGTGCGCCACCTTCATTGCGCGGGGCAAAGTCGCCACGCGGTGCGCCACCCTCGTTGCGCGCACCAAAGCCAGCGCGCGCGCCATCGCCAAAACCAGGCTTGCGGCCGTAGCCTTCGCCGTCGCGGCGCGGTGCAAAGCCGCGGTCGTCACGCGGCGCGCCGAAGCCGCCACCAAAACCACCGCCGCTGCCGCCATGCGGACGGTCGTCGCCCGGACGGCCCTGCGTGCGCTGGCGGTCGTTGAAACCGCTGCTGCCGGCATAGCCACCACCAAAGCCGCCGCGATCGCGGTCACCGCCGCGTGCGGGGCCACCGAACTTGCGGTCGCGCGAGGGGCCGCCACGGCCGCCGCCAAAGTCGCCTTGCGGGCGGCTGCCGCCCTGCGGGAAGCGCTGCACCGGCTCCAGACCCGGAATGACCTCGGCCTTGAACTGCTGGTGGCTGTAGCCTTCGATGTCGAAAATCTTGCGGCGGTCGCGGAACTCGGCAAAAGTGATTGCCAGACCGTCGCGGCCGGCACGGCCGGTGCGGCCAATGCGGTGCGTGTAGTCCTCGGCCTTCATGGGCAGGCCGTAGTTGAAGACGTGGGTCACCGTGGGCACGTCAATGCCGCGCGCTGCCACATCGGTGGCCACCAGGATCTGCACCTGGCCTTGGCGCAGCGCCATCAGGCGGCGGTTGCGCAGGCCCTGGCTCAGGGCGCCGTGCAGCGCCACGGCGCTGAAGCCTTCCTGCTGCAGGTCGGCGGCCAGGCCGTCGCACTCCACCTGGGTGCTGGCAAAAACGATGGCCTGGTTGATCGTGGTGTCACGGAGCCAGTGGTCCAGCATCTTGCGCTTGTGCTGGGCGTTGTCGGCCCAGTACAGCACCTGCTTGATGTTCGAATGCTTTTCGTGGGGCGTATCGATCTGGATCTTCTTGACCGAGGAACCACCGTCGTGCATCACGCGCATGGCCAGCTGCTGAATGCGCGGCGCAAACGTGGCGCTGAACATCATGGTCTGCTTGCGCTGGCTGGTGAGCTGGTTGATCTCGGCCAGGTCGTCCGAAAAGCCCAGGTCGAGCATGCGGTCGGCTTCGTCCACCACGAGGAACTGCACCTTGTCGAGCTTGATCTGCATCGAGCGCTGCAGGTCCAGCAGGCGGCCTGGGGTGGCCACCACCAGGTCGGCGTTTTGCAGCTTGGCAATTTGCAACTGGTAGGGCATGCCGCCCACCACGTTGGCCACACGCAGACCACGGGCGTGCTTGACCAGGTCGATGGCGTCGTGCGCGACCTGCTGGGCCAGCTCACGCGTCGGGCAGACGATCAGCGCGCCAGGCACCGCAGGCTTGAAGTTGCGGGTGTTCGTGGGGTCCTTGCGCTTGGCGCGCTTGGGCGGCGCTTCGCCGCGTGCCACGGCCTCGGCGGCAGCGCGTTCGTATTCGGCACGGGCTTCGGCTTCGGCTTCGGCCTGCTGGCGGATCAGCGTGTGCAGCACGGGCAGCAGGAAAGCTGCGGTCTTGCCGCTGCCGGTCTGGCTGGAGACCATCAGGTCGATGAAACGGCCGCCTTCGGCGCCGGCGCCCATGGCCAGGGGAATGGCCTTGGCTTGTACGCTGGTGGGCTGGGTGTAGCCCAGGTCGGCCACGGCCTGCACCAGCTCGGTGGCCAGGCCCAGTTCGATGAAGCCGTTCGGCTCAGCGGTCACCGCTGCGTCGACGGTGGTTTCAATGGTGTCCTGCACGGAAATTTCGGCAGCAAAGGATTCAGCAGGCGCGAATTCGCCCTGCACTTGAAAAGTGTCGGTCATGTATTTTTCTCACACGAATACGATCGCAAGCGCAGCCTGCGATGGCTTCGTCAATGGTTAAAAAACATCAACCATCAGACGAAACCTGCACTGGCGTGGCCAGTGCGGTTGGGTATTTGACGCGAGACTCAAGGCGGCGGCTTGGGGCCGTCCGGCAAGTTCGCAGACCCGGTGTGTGAAGGGAGATGCGCAATCTGCACGGCGGATGCGGTGCAGTGGGCGATTATGCCATAGATACGGGTTTTCCCGCAAGCACCTAGATCGCCAGCAGGTGGGTGCGGTAGTGCGCAAGCTCTTCGATCGACTCATGCACATCGGCCAGCGCCGTGTGTTTCTGTGCCTTCTTGAAACTGCTGTAAGCCTCGGGCTTCCAGCGCTTGGCCAGCTCCTTGAGCGTGCTCACATCGACGTTGCGGTAATGGAAGAAGGCTTCCAGCCTGGGCATATAGAGCGCCAGGAAGCGTCGGTCCTGGCCGATGCTGTTGCCACACAGCGGCACCTTGCCCTTGGGCACGTAGCGCGCCAAGAAGTCGATGATCTGCTGCTGCGCCTGCTCTTCGGTCAGCGTCGAAGCCTTGACCTTGTCGATCAGGCCGCTCCTGCCGTGCGTGCCCCTGTTCCAGGCATCCATCTTGCCCAGCAGCTCGTCGGACTGGTGGATGACCAGCACCGGGCCTTCGATGCGCGGCTCCAGGCCAGGGCCGGTGACGACCACGGCGATTTCGATGATGCGCTCGGCCTGCGGGTCCAGGCCGGTCATTTCACAGTCGAGCCAGACCAGGTTCTGGTCGGATTTGGCGAGGGTTGGCGGGGAGGTGGGAGAGGTTTCTGGCATGGGCGGCATTGTCGCCTATGCCCTACACTCGCGCGTCATGCCTGCCGCTTCGCCCGATTCCTTCCCGCCTTCGCTGGCCCTCACCCTGGCCTTTGTCGCCGTGCTGGTTCTCGGTCTGCTGCTCAAGCTCTGGCTGGCCTCGCGCCAGATTCGGCATGTGGCGCGCCACCGCACCAGCGTGCCGCCCGCGTTTGCCGGGCGCATTGCCCTGGAGGCCCACCAGAAGGCGGCCGACTACACCATCGCCAAGACGCGGTTTGGGCTGCTGGAGATGGCGCTGGGCGCCGCGGTGCTGCTGGGATGGACGGTGCTGGGCGGGCTGGACGCACTCAACCAGGCACTCCTCGCTGCGCTGGACGGCGGCATGGCGCAGCAGCTGGCGCTGCTGGCGGCATTTGCGCTCATTAGCGGGCTGATCGACCTGCCGGCCACGCTCTACCAGACCTTTGTGATCGAGCAGCGCTTTGGCTTCAACCAGACCACGCTGCGCCTGTGGCTCGCCGACCTGCTCAAGTCGACGGCGGTCGGCGCCCTCATCGGCCTGCCCATCGCGGCACTGATCTTGTGGCTCATGGGCGCCGCCGGCAGCCTGTGGTGGCTGTGGGCCTGGGGACTGTGGATGGGCTTGAACCTGCTGCTGATGGTGGTCTATCCCACCGTGATCGCACCGCTGTTCAACAAATTCCAGCCGCTCGAAGACGCGTCGCTCAAGGCGCGCGTCACGGCCCTGATGCAGCGCTGCGGCTTTTCGGCCAAGGGCCTGTTCGTGATGGACGGCAGCCGCCGCAGTGCGCACGCCAACGCCTACTTCACGGGCTTTGGGGCCGCCAAGCGCGTGGTGTTCTATGACACGCTGTTGCGCCAACTCGCTCCGGACGAGGTCGAGGCCGTGCTGGCGCATGAGCTGGGGCACTTCCACCACCGCCACATCGCAAAGCGCATGGCCGCGCTGTTTGCCCTGAGCCTGGCCGGCTTTGCGCTGCTGGGCTGGCTGTCCACGCAGACCTGGTTCTACACCGGCCTGGGCGTGCGCCCCAGTCTGGCGCTGCTGGTGCCAAACGCCTCCGCAGCCCCCAACGACGCCCTGGCCTTGCTGCTGTTCCTGCTGACGGTGCCAGTGTTCACCGTGTTCCTCGCGCCGCTGTTCGCCCAGCTCTCGCGCCATGACGAATTCCAGGCCGATGCCTATGCCATGGCCCACACACGCGGCGCAGACCTCGCCTCGGCCCTGCTCAAGCTCTACCAGGACAACGCCTCCACCCTCACCCCCGATCCGGTGTACGTGAAGTTCTATTACTCGCACCCACCCGCCAGCGAACGGCTGGCGCGCATGCCCATCCCCGCCCTGGCACCATGACAATGTTGAAGAAAAAAGACTGGTCTGCGCAGACCCGGCGTGCGCTGACAGCTACAGAAGTAGTAGCAAACCTGGCGAAGGTCGAGGGCTGGTCGCTGAGCGGCGACGGCGCCGACGTGGCCATTGAGAAGACCTACCGCTTTGCCAACTACTACGAGACCATAGCTTTCGTGAACGCACTGGCCTTCATCGCGCACACGCAGGACCACCACCCCGACCTGTCGGTGCACTACAACCGCTGCGTGGTGCGCCTGAACACCCACGACGTGGGCGGCCTCTCGGCCACCGACTTTGACTGCGCCGCGCGCATCGACGCCCTGCTGCAGGCATGACATGAGCGAACGCAGTGCGCTCATGTCGGGCTTGGTGGTGGCCAGCCACGGGCGCCACTGCGTGGTCGAAACGCCCGACGGCCAGCGCCGCATCTGCCACCCGCGCGGCAAGAAAAGCCAGGCCGTCGTGGGCGACCAGGTGCTGTGGCAAGCCGCTCCGGCTGGCCAGGGCCACGAGGGCACGATCGAGAAAGTCCAGGAGCGGCGCAACCTGTTTTACCGCCAGGACGAGATCCGCACCAAGTCGTTCGCTGCGAACCTCGACCAGGTGCTGATCCTGATTGCCGCCGAGCCGGTGTTTTCCGAGAGCCAGCTGGCGCGCGCGCTCATCGCGGCGGAGGCGGCCCGCATCACGCCGCTGATCGCACTCAACAAGACCGACCTGGTCGAGCCCTTTGCGCGCGCCTGGGCGCGCCTGCAGCCCTACCGCCACATGCTCGGCAGCGACGGCCAGCACCACTATGGCGTTCTGCCGCTGTCGCTGACCGCCTCGGGGGATGTGGACCGCAACCTGCTGCTGCAGCACCTGCGCGGCAAGACCACGCTGGTGCTCGGCCCCTCGGGCTCGGGCAAGAGCACCCTGATCAACCTGCTGGTGCCCGGCGCCACCGTGCTGACGGGCGAAATCTCGCAGGCACTGAACTCGGGCAAGCACACGACCACCAGCACGGCCCTGTACTGGGTGGACGAAGGACGGACCACGGCGCTCATCGACTCGCCGGGTTTTCAGGAATTTGGTCTGCACCACATTGCGCCCATGCAGCTGGCTGCCTGCATGCCCGACATCGCGGCCCACGCGACAGACTGCAGGTTCTACAACTGCACGCACCTGCACGAACCGGGCTGCGGCGTTCTGGATGCGGTCGAAAACGCCTCTAACGCAGACGGCATAAGCGCCACGCGCTATAAAATTTACAGTGAATTATTTGCCGAACTGAGCCACAGCCGCTACTGAGCCGTGCCCGCGGCACCCGGCCTCAACCGAGCAGGCGCGCCAGCGTCAGCAGCGCCAGCAGCAGCAGCCACACCACCACCGAGCGCCAGACCAGCCCCACCACGCTGCGCAGGTGCCCCACCTCGGGCTCGCGGCCCGGCGTGCTGTCGCTGTCGCCGATGTCGGCATCGACCTCGAAGCCCTGCGGCGCCAGCAGTTCGATGCGCGCCTTCAGCGCCTCACCGCCCAGGCGCACATTGAGTGCTCCGGCCGTGGCCGCCAGCACCACGCCGTCGTTGTCATTGGGAAAGCGCTGCGCGTGAAAGCGCCAGCCTTCGATGGCCTCCTCGAAGCTGCCGACCACGGCAAAGCACAGCGCCGTGAGCCGCGCCGGCAGCCAGTCCAGCGCCATCCAGGCCAACGTGGAGGCACGCTGCAATGCAGCGCTGGCGGAGTGCTGGGCTGCCGTGCCACGCGGGTGCTTCCAATAGCGCGCCATGAACTCCGCCATGCGGTACAGCACTGCGCCCGCCGGACCCAGGCCCAGCGCCGCCAGCACCGAAAACCAGGCCAACACCCCGAACACGTGGCGGTGCGCGGACAGGACCGAGTACTCGATCACGTGGCGCACGATCTCGCTGCGCGGCAGCGCGCCCACATCCACCTGCTGCCACTGCGCCAGCAACGCCCGCGCACGGTCTTCGTCACCCTCTTCGAGCGCATCGCGCAGGCCCGTGAAATGGTGGCTGAACTGGCGAAAGCCCAGCGTGAGATAGAGGATCGCCACATTCCACAGCACGGCAAAGGGCCAGCCCAGGCCCCAGATCAGCAACCAGTGCACGCCCAGCGCCACCAGTGCAGGTACGAGCACCGCCAGGGTCCAGGCCAGCCAGGCATGGTGCGGTTTGCCGGCATCGAAGTCGCGGCCCATGGCCAGTGCCCAGGCACGCAGTCCGGCGTGGATGGCATTGCCCGCAGCCAGCGGCCGGGCCTGCTCGATCAGCAAGGCGAACAGGATGGCGAAGAAACTCATGGAGCCGAATGATACCCAGCCCACGGCACTTTGGCGGCGGGTGGGAGCGCAGTGCGGCTCAGGCCTGCATGAAGCGGTAGAAATTGCGCAGCATGCCCGCGGTGGCGCCCCAGATGTAATGGCTCTTGGCGCCCTCTTGGTAGGGCATGGAAAACCACTCGCGGCGCACGCCCTGCCACTCGAACACATGGCGCTGGTGGTGTGCCGGATCGAGCAAAAAGGCCAGGGGCACTTCGAAAATTTCGGCTACCTCGTAGGGGTTGGGGTGCAGCACGCAGCCGGGCTGCACCAGCGCCACCACCGGCGAGATGAGGAAGGACGAGCCGGTCACGTAGGTCGGCAGTGCGCCCAGCACCTCGACGAAGCGCGCGTCGAGCCCGACCTCTTCGCGGGCCTCGCGCAGGGCAGTGGCAGCGGCATCGGCATCTTCAGGGTCTGCACGCCCCCCCGGAAACGCCACCTGTCCCGAATGCGTGGACAGGTGCGCCGTGCGCTCGGTCAGCAGCACCGTAGGCTGGTCGCGCAACACGATGGGGACCAGCACCGCGGCATGGGCCGGCGAGCGGTTCGAAAAGCTCTTTTCCTGCACCACCTCGGGTTGCCACACGGGCGGCGCTGCAAAACGCCGGCGCAGGGCCTCGGGCGTCTGCGCCTGCGCGCGCACGGCGGGCAGGTGCGCGTCCACACCCACCACCGGCACGAGGCGCGGGTCGAAGTCGGGCAGCGATGACAAGGACGTGATGACCGGCGACACAGGGACAGGAGGCAAGGACACGGCAGTCGGGGCTGGAAAAAAGAAAAAGCCGCTACAGACCAATGGCTGTAGCGGCTCGGGCGCTCAAGGCGGCGGGGCTTTTATGCAGCCGTCGCAGCAGCAGCAGCCGCCTTGTTGACGCGCTGTGGCAGCTTTTCCTTGATGCGTGCCGACTTGCCGCTGCGCTCGCGCAGGTAGTACAGCTTGGCACGGCGCACGTCACCACGGCGCTTGACTTCGATCTTGGCGATCAGCGGGCTGTAGGTCTGGAACGTGCGCTCCACGCCTTCGCCGCTGGAGATCTTGCGCACGGTGAAGCCGCTGTTGAGGCCGCGGTTGCGCTTGGCGATCACGACGCCTTCGTAGGCCTGGACGCGCTTGCGCGTGCCTTCGACCACGTTGACGCTCACGATGACCGTATCGCCGGGCGCGAATTCGGGGATGGTCTTGCCGAGGCGGGCGATTTCTTCCGCTTCGAGGGTCTGGATCAGGTTCATGGTTGCATCCAACGATCGTGTCCGCGCCATAAGTGGCAGCGTCGGGATTGACGTTCAGGCCCGCAACATCGTTGCAGGGCGGCCGGCCAGAGGATCGAAAAGCTTCCGATTATAACCACTCAGCAGCGCTTGGCCAGCTCGGCCTCGTCCGCCGGCGCCAAGCGCCCTGCCGCGCGCGCCGCTTCGATCAGGTCGGGGCGGTGCCGTGCCGTGAGAGCCAGGCGCTGGGCGCGGCGCCAGCGCTCGATGTGCGCGTGGTGGCCCGACAGCAGCTCGGGCGGCACGGGGCGACCCTCCCACTCTTCGGGCCGCGTGTAGTGCGGGCAGTCGAGCAGGCCGTCGAGTGCGGGGTTGAAGCTGTCGAGCTGGTGGCTGCCTTCGTCGTTCAGCACCCCGGGCTGCAGGCGCGCCACGGCGTCCAGCAAGGCCAGGGCGGCGATTTCGCCACCAGAAAGCACAAAATCGCCCAGGCTGATCTGCACATTGACATGCGCGTCGATGAAGCGCTGATCGATGCCCTCGTAGCGACCGCACAGCAAAATCGCACCGCCACTGGCCGACCAGTGCTCCACGCCCGCATGGTCCAGCGCCGCGCCAATGGGCGAAAACAGCACCACCGGCGCCTCTCCACCCGGCCCCTCGGCCCGTTCTGCGCGGATTGCCGCCAAGCAGCGCGCCAGGGGCGGCGCCATCATCACCATGCCCGGGCCGCCCCCAAACGGACGGTCGTCGACGCGGCGGTAGTTGCCTTCGGCATGGTCGCGCGGGTTCCACAGGC
Organism: Acidovorax sp. SRB_24; assembly: GCF_012931925.1. NCBI lineage: Bacteria > Pseudomonadati > Pseudomonadota > Betaproteobacteria > Burkholderiales > Comamonadaceae > Acidovorax > Acidovorax sp. SRB_24. The sequence continues at coordinate 62,588 of NZ_MWOM01000004.1, read as the reverse complement.
GCACATCGACCTGCCCCGAGGCGTAGGCGCGGCGCGTCACACCGCTGGCCAGAAACGGGCCAAACAGCTCGGGAAACAGGGTGATGACGTCAAAGCGCATGGCGCGCGGTCAGGCAGGCGCCTGCCCTTAGTAGTCGGGCTGCCAGTCGACCGTGATGCGGCGCTCTGGCAGCTCGACCTTGTCGATGAAGGCCGAGACGAAGGGGATCATGCGCTCGATGGACTTGCCTTCTTGCTCGGCCTCCAGCACCAGCACGGTCTGCGGGCCGGTGGACATGAGCTCGCGCACCTGCCCCAGCACCACACCTTCGCGATTGACGACATCAAGGCCGATCAGATCGACCCAGTAGTACTCGTCGGCCTGGGGCTGCGGAAAGTCCGAACGCGGCACGAAGATGCGCGCGCCGCGCAGCAGCTCGGCGGCATTGCGGTCGTCGATGCCTTGCGCCCACGCCACGATGGAGTCGGAATGCGGGCGCGCTTGGCGGATGGCCAACTGGACCGTGCCATTGAAAGTGCGCGCACCCCGTTCGCTGGGCTGCAGGTACCAGCTGCGCGCAGCCAGCAGCGCCTGCGGATCGGTGTTGTGGGACAGCACCTTGAGCCAGCCCTTGACGCCCCAGGCGTCGGTGATGCGCCCGACCTCCACCGCATCTGCGGGCAGGTCGGCGGGCTCGAGAGTGAGTTCAGTGGTCATGGTGGGGTCTGCAGAAATGGCAAAGGGCGGGTTCGTCAGTGGGGACCGACGAACCCGCCCTTGTTCGGGAACCGGACTCAGGCAGCCTTTTTGGCGGCTTGCTTGATCAGGCGGTCCACGGTGGGGGACGACTGGGCGCCCACGCCCACCCAGTAGCTCAGGCGGTCTTGCGCAATGCGCAGACCTTCTTCGCTTTCCTTGGCGGTGGGGTTGTAGAAACCGATGCGCTCGATGAAACGGCCATCACGGCGCACGCGCTTGTCGGCCACGACGATATTGAAGAAAGGACGGCCCTTCGAGCCGCCGCGGGAGAGTCGAATGACGACCATGATTTATCCTTCGGGTGGTGGACCGACGCCATGCGCCTCAAGCCCAGTGTTCGCAACGTTGAGACACGCGACATGGCCACCCGGCCAGCGACACGCTGCAAAGCCTGAAATTATATCGTTGTTTACCCGATGCCACCCATCCGCCCCAGCCGCGACGGCGATTTGCTGCCGATCACCGCGATCTACGCCCACCATGTGCTGCACGGCGCCTGGCGCGACATCGTGCTGATGGAAAAGCCCTTGGGCGCGGGCGACCGCACTTCGCCTGAATAATGCAGCCCATGAAAAACAAGACCGTCGCGGCCTGGCTGGCCTTTCTCGGCGGGCCGCTGGGCCTGCACCGCTTCTACCTCCATGGCCTGACCGACATGATCGGCTGGCTGCTGCCCATCCCCACGGCGCTGGGCATTTACGGCATCGAGCGCGTGCAGCAGTTCGGCCAGGACGACCAGCTCAGCTGGTTCCTGATTCCGCTGCTGGGCTTCACGATTGCGGCCTGCGCCCTGCGCGCGATCCTTTATGGGCTGATGACGCCCGACCGCTGGAATGCCCGCTTCAACCCCGGCGCCTCCCCGGAGGCCAGCCCAGGACGCACCCACTGGTTCACGATTGCCGCCATCGCCTTTTCCCTGCTGGTGGGAACCGCCGTGCTCATGGCCAGCCTGGCCTTCAGCTTCCAGCGCTACTTCGAGTACCAGATCGAGGAAGCGCGCAAGATTTCGCAATAACACCCACTTCAAGCAAAAAGAGCTTCCAGCGCTTATGTAGCAAGCGCTGGAAGCTCTTTTTTTAATAGCACTTGCGGGCTCAGTACAACTGCAGGCTGGCCCAGTAAGCGACCGAGGCGACGAAGGCGCTGGCCGGGATGGTCAGGATCCAGGCCCAGACGATGTTGCCCGCCACGCCCCAGCGCACGGCACTGGCACGCTGCGTGGAGCCGACGCCAACAATGGCACCCGTGATGGTGTGCGTGGTCGACACCGGAATGCCCAGCATGGTCGCCAGGAACAGCGTCATGGCGCCGCCCGTTTCGGCGCAGAAGCCGCCCACGGGCTTGAGCTTGGTGATCTTCTGGCCCATGGTCTTGACGATGCGCCAGCCACCAAACATGGTGCCGAGGCCGATGGCCGCGTAGCACGACACGATGGTCCAGGTCGGCGGCGATGCATCGCTGGTCGAGGCATAGCCGGTGGCGATCAGCAGCAGCCAGATGATGCCGATAGTCTTCTGGGCATCGTTGCCGCCATGGCCCAGGCTGTACGCGCCGGCCGAGACCAGCTGCAGCCGGCGGAACCATTTGTCCACTTTGCTCGGGCGCGTACGGCGAAAGATCCAGGCCACCGCCACCATCATCAGCGAGCCGAGCAAGAACCCCAGCAGCGGCGAGACGAAGATGAAGGCCACCGTCTTCAAAATGCCCGAGGACACCAGCGAGCCGGCACCGGCCTTGGCGATCACGGCGCCGACGATGCCGCCGATCAGCGCATGCGAGGAGCTGCTCGGGATGCCGTAATACCAGGTGATGAGGTTCCAGGAAATGGCCCCGACCAGGGCACCGAACACCACGTGGGTGTCGACCACGCCGGGCTGGACAATGCCTTTGCCAATCGTGGCCGCCACGCTCAGGTGGAAGACAAAAATGGCGACAAAATTGAAAAATGCCGCGAACACCACGGCCTGACCGGGCTTGAGCACCCCGGTAGAGACCACGGTCGCAATCGAGTTGGCGGCGTCGTGGAAGCCATTCATGAAGTCAAACACGATGGCCAGCGCCACCAGGAGCACGACGACCCACAGGGCGGTTTGTACGGTTTCCATGCTTGTGAAGCCCGCCGCGCTCAGGAGTTCTCGAGGATGATGCCCTCGATCTGGTTGGCCACGTCCTCGCACTTGTCCGTGACCGTCTCCAGCAGTTCGTAGATGGCCTTGAGCTTGATCAGCTCGCGCACATCGGGCTCCTCGCGGAACAGTTTGCTCATCGCAGAACGCATGACGCGGTCGGCATCGCTCTCCAGGCGGTCGATTTCCTCGCAGGTCTTGAGCGCCGCCTCGGCCGCGCTCGGGTCGGCCAGCTTGGCGAGCAGCTTGACCGCATCGCGCACGCGTTCGCAGCATCTGACGTTCAGGTCGGTCAGGCGCTTGATCTCGTCGGTCATGTGGCGCACGTCGTACAACGCCATGGTCTCGGCGGCGTCCTGGATCAGGTCGGCCACATCGTCCATGGTGTTGATCAGCGAGTGGATCTGCTCACGGTCAATCGGCGTGATGAAGGTCTTGTGCACGGCCTTGTTGACCTCGTGCGTCACGCGGTCGGCTGCGCGCTCGGCGTTGTCCACGTCTTGGTTGTATTTGTCCCGCAGGTGCGGGTCGTTGTAGTTTGCGACGAGTTGCGAAAAGGCGTGCGAGGCATCCACGATGCGGTCCGCATGCTGGTTGAACATCTCGAAAAAATTACCTTCGCGCGGCAAAAGCTTGCCAAACAGCATGAGAACTCCTCAAGGGAATCGGAAAACAAAAATGGCGCAAGCATGGAAAACCCCCATGCGTTCTGCGTGAACCGGGGGAGTTTAACCGTGCCCCCAAGACGCCACTGCCACAGAAAGCTGACGGCTTTGTGACACTCCAGGCCCGGTTCAGGCGCTGCGAAAAATGAAATACACCGCGCCCAGCTGCACAGGCCTGCCCACAGATAGTCCCATTTGAACGGCTGGCCCAGGTACAGCACAGCAAACGGAACGAACACCACCAGCGTGATCACCTCTTGGAGAATTTTCAGCTGGCCCACATTGAAAAGCGTGAAACCGATGCGGTTGGCCGGCACCTGCAGCAGGTACTCGAACAGCGCGATGCCCCAGCTCACGAGGGCAGCGATGTACCACGGCGCGGCCGCCAAGTTCTTCAAATGGCCGTACCACGCGAAGGTCATGAAAACATTGCTCGCCCCCAGCAAGGCCACGGTCTGGACGGAGATGGGGAGCGTTTGCAGGAACATCATGGGTGCACAGAAAAAACACAAAAACAGGCCGTAACGCTTACCGATAGGGCGTTACAAGCTCCTGAATCAATAGCTCACCACGGCGGCGGCGCCCTCGGATGGGCCCACGGGAGCGCGATGCCACAAAAAAAGGCACTGCCCTCACTGCAGTGCCTTTGCGTCGTTGGCGCGGTTTGGGTCCAAGCCGCGCAGCTTATTCGCCCAGATAAGCTGCCCGCACCTTGGGGTCATTGAGCAGGTCGTGGCCCCGTCCGGTCATGGTGATCAGGCCCGACTCCATCACATAGCCCCGGTTGGCAATGGCCAACGCGCGGCTGGCGTTTTGCTCGACCAAGAGCACCGTGACGCCCTGCGCGTACACGTCGCGCACCACTTCGAAGATCTTGTCGACCATGAGGGGCGACAGACCCATGGACGGCTCGTCGAGCAGCAGGACCTTGGGCTGGCTCATCAGCGCGCGCGCCATGGCCAGCATCTGCTGCTCGCCGCCCGACATGGTCCCGGCCAGCTGGTCCTTGCGCTCGCGCAAGCGGGGAAACAGCACGAACATCTTTTCGATATCGGCCAGGATCCCCGCCTTGTCGTTGCGTGTGTAGGCGCCCATTTTGAGGTTTTCGGTGATGCTCATGCGCGCAAACACGCCGCGGCCTTCGGGCACCATCACCAGGCCTTGCTTGACCAGGTCCCACGGTCCTTTGCCCTTGATGCTGTGGCCCAGGTACTCGATATCTCCATCGCTGATCGGTTGCGTGCCGGTGATGGCCTTCATGGTCGTGGTCTTGCCGGCGCCGTTGGAGCCGATCAGCGAGACCAGTTCGCCCTCGTGCACCTCGAAATCCACGCCCTTGACCGCCTGGATGCCGCCGTAGGCCACCCGCAGGCCCGTCACCTTCAGCAAAATTTTCTTGGATGTGTTGTCGGCCATGCTCAGTGTCCTCCGGTGCCCAGGTAGGCCTCAATCACTTTTTCGTTCTTCTGCACGTCAAACGGCGTCCCTTCGGCGATCTGCTTGCCGTAATCGAGCACCGTGACACGGTCGCACAGGCCCATCACGAGCTTCACATCGTGCTCAATCAGCAGGATCGTGCGGTCGTCTTTGCGGATGCGGTCGATCAGCTCGCGTAGCAGGACTTTTTCGGTCGCGTTCATGCCGGCGGCGGGCTCATCCAGCGCGATCAGCTGCGGGTCGGTGGCGAGCGCCCGCGCGATCTCCAGGCGGCGCTGGTCACCGTAGCTCAGGGTGCGCGCCTTGTAGTCCGCAAACTTGCCGATGCCCACATAGTCGAGCAGCTCCTGCGCGCGCTTGGCAATGGCCGCCTCTTCCTGCTTGAAACCCTTGGTGCGCAGCACCGCGCCCACCAGCCCCGACTTGGTGCGGATGTGGCGGCCGACCATGACGTTTTCGAGCGCCGTCATTTCAGCAAACAGCCGGATGTTCTGGAAGGTGCGCGCAATGCCGGCCTGGGCCACCTTGTGCACGGCCGTGGGTTCATAGGGCTTGCCGGCCAGCTCGAAGGCGCCCGCATCGGGCGTGTAGAGGCCGGTGATCACATTGAAGAAGGTCGTCTTGCCGGCGCCGTTGGGGCCGATGAGGCCATACACCTGCCCGCGCTCAATCGTGATGCTGACGTCGGACAAAGCCTGCAAACCGCCAAAGCGCTTGGAAATGCCTGCCACCCGCAGCACCACATCGTTCGATTTCTCTGCCATGTTCTAACTTTCGGTGGTGTTCAGGACTTTTGCTCGAGGCTCTTGCCATGCTCGGGCGAGGGCCACAGGCCGCGCGGGCGCAGCAGCATGACGATGATCATGGCCAGCGCGATCAACAGCTGGCGCAGGATGGCCGCATCGAGCCGCCCGTCGGTCATCGCCTGCAGCGGGCCGGCGACGTAGCGCAGCACTTCGGGCAGGGCCGACAACAACACGGCGCCCAAGATCACGCCCGGGATGTGGCCGATGCCACCGAGCACCACCATGGCGACGATCATGACCGACTCCATCAGGCTGAACGATTCGGGTGAGACGAAGCCCTGGAAAGCCGCGAACATGGCGCCCGAGACGCCACCGAACGACGCGCCCATGCCGAACGCCAGCAGCTTCATGTTGCGTGTGTTGATGCCCATGGCCTTGGCGGCGATCTCGTCTTCGCGGATGGCCATCCAGGCACGGCCGATGCGCGAGTCCTGCAGGCGGTAGCAGATGACGATGGTGACGATCACCAGCGCCAGGAACAGGTAGTAGTAGAGCGTGACGGAGTTGACGTCAAAGCCGAACAGTTCGTACTGCTTGCCCAGGTTGAGCCCGAAGATCTTGACCGAATCGATCTGGCCCACGCCCTTGGGGCCATTGGTCAGGTTGACGGGGTGGTCGAGGTTGTTCAGGAAGATGCGGATGATCTCGCCAAAGCCCAGGGTCACTATGGCCAGGTAATCGCCACGCAGCTTGAGCACCGGAATGCCCAGCAACACCCCTGTGCCGGCGGCCACCAGCAAGGCCAGCGGAATGACCAGCCACAGCGAAGTGTGCAGCCCATTGGGGAACATAGCGGCGAACGCGGCAAAGGTGTCCGACAGGTGCGGCGAGGCCATCAGCGCGAACAGGTAGGCGCCCACGGCATAGAAGGCCACATAGCCCAGGTCGAGCAGGCCGGCGTAGCCCACCACGATGTTCAGCCCCAGCGCCAGCATCACATAGAGCAGGGCCAGGTCGGCGATGCGCACCCAGGCGTTGCCGAAGTACTGCAGGATGAAGGGCAGCACCAACAGCGCAATGCCGCCGAGGATCCAGGTCGTGAGTTTGTTGTGCTTCATGGAGGCGTCCTCAGGCGCGGTCGGCGATGCGTTCACCCATCAGGCCCGAGGGCCGCAGCGTCAGGATGATGATCAGCACGATGAAAGCGAAGATGTCGGTGTAGTGGCTGCCGAGCACGCCGCCCGTGAGCGTGCCGATGTAGCCCGAGCCGATGGCCTCGATCAACCCCAGCAGGATGCCGCCGATCACGGCGCCAGGCAGGTTGCCGATGCCACCGAACACCGCCGCCGTGAAGGCCTTGAGGCCCGGCAGAAAGCCCATGGTGTGCTGGGCCGTGCCGTAGTTGGAGGCGTACATGATGCCGGCGATCGCGGCTAGCACGGCGCCGATGATGAAGGTGGCCGAGATCACCATGTCGGGCTTGACGCCCATCAGGCCCGCCACGCGCGGGTTCTCGGCGGTGGCGCGCATCGCGCGGCCCAATTTCGTGTAGCTCACCAGGTACACCAGCGAAGCCAAGGCCACGGCGGTCACCCCGAGGATCAGCACCTGGGTGGAGGTGATGACCGCACCGCCGATCTCGAACGGCGTGGTGGGCAACAGGGTGGGATAGGGCTTGTAGTTGGGCTTCCAGATGATCATGGCCAACGTCTGCAGCAGGATGGACATGCCCAGGGCCGTGATCAGGGGGGCCAGGCGGGGGCTGTTGCGCAGCGGGCGGTAGGCGACCTTCTCGATGGTGAAGTTCAGCGCGGCGGCCACCACGCAGGCGATCACGGTGGCCAGCAAAAGGATGATCCAGCCCGGAGTTCCGGGCATGGCCTGCTGCATCAAGCCGATGCAGCTCCAACTCGTCAAGGCGCCCACCATGAGCACCTCGCCGTGGGCAAAATTGATCAATTGAATGATGCCGTACACCATCGTATAGCCCAAGGCTATCAAGGCATACATGCTGCCGAGAACCAGACCGTTGATGATCTGCTGCAGCAAAATGTCCATAAAAATGTCCTTCGTTGGTAGCGGCATACGCCAAAGGCGCTGGGGTCGGCACAGCCTTGTGGGCCTGGCATCCATCTAGCAAAAAACCCGCCAGGAATGCAGCCATGCGGGTTTCTGTGCAAAATTGTAGTCCCTTGCAAACCCGCGCCCAGAGCCGATTTGGCGGGGTTTTCCCTCGGATTTTGACCCCATCAGACGGCCTTGCAACGAATAAGAAATACTGATCGAGTATGCAAAAAAGATGTGCAAACTTATCGGTTTTCGGACCCTGTCACCCCCTCAGGGCCGCGCCCCGGTCGCCTTTGCGCGACCGCGCGCGCCGCGGGCTCAGCGCTCGCCGTCGGGCGTGCGCACTGAGGCGTTGCGCGCGCGCAGCTGGTCGAGTTTGTCGGCGATCTTGATCTCCAGTCCGCGCCGCACGGGCTGGTAGAAGCCGGGTTCGGCCATGCCGTCGGGCAGGTAGCGCTCGCCTGCGGCGAAGCCGCCGTCCTCGTCGTGCGCATAGCGGTAGCCGCGGCCGTAGTCGAGCTGCTGCATGAGTTGGGTCGGCGCATTGCGCAGGTGCATGGGCACCGAGCGCGTGCCCTCGCTCTTGACGAGCGCGCGCGCCGCGTTGTAGGCCTTGTAGACCGCGTTGGACTTGGGCGCCACGGCCAGGTAGATCACGCATTCGGCCAATGCCAGCTCCCCTTCGGGGCTGCCCAGGCGCTCGTAGACCTCGGTCGCGTCCAGCGCCAGGCGCAGGGCGCGCGGGTCGGCCAGGCCAATGTCCTCGCTGGCCATGCGCACCAGGCGGCGCGCCATGTAGCGCGGGTCGGCGCCGCCGTCGAGCATGCGCACCAGCCAGTACAGCGCGGCATCGGGGTCGCTGCCGCGCACCGACTTGTGCAGCGCGCTGATGGTGTCGTAGAACTGCTCGCCGCCTTTGTCGTAGCGGCGCATCTGCTCGCCCAGCACCTGCAGCAGCCAGTCGTCGCGGATGTCACCCAGCTGCTGCTGCGCAGCCGCCATGGCCAGGGTCTCGAGCGTGTTGAGCAGGCGGCGCGCATCGCCATCGGCATAGGCCACCAGCCGCTCTATTGCTATATCTTCAATAGCTGGAAGCGCTTGGTGGGCTTGGGCCAGGGCCACAATTTGCTTCAAATCGTCGCTCGACAGCGGCTGCAGCACATAGACCGCCGCGCGCGACAGCAGGGCCGAGTTGACCTCGAACGACGGGTTCTCGGTGGTGGCGCCGATGAAGGTGAACAGGCCGCTTTCCACGTGCGGCAGGAACGCATCTTGCTGGCTCTTGTTGAAACGGTGCACCTCGTCGACGAACACGATGGTGCGCTGCTGCAACAGGCCATCGCGCGCCGCGGTGGCCTGCTCGACGGCCTCGCGGATGTCCTTGACGCCCCCGAGCACGGCGCTGATGCTGATGAACTGGGCGTCGAACGCATCGGCCATGAGCCGCGCGATGGTGGTCTTGCCCACCCCCGGCGGCCCCCACAGGATGCAGCTGTGCGGCCGGCCCGACTCGAACGCCAGGCGCAGCGGCATGCCCGGCCCCAGCACATGCTGCTGCCCTATCACTTCGGCCAGCGTGCGCGGGCGCAGGCGCTCGGCCAGGGGCTGGTGCGGCGTGGCTGCGGCCGGTTTCAAATCATGGGGTCCCGTCATGCTGTTCTCAGTGTGCTCTTGCGGTGGCGGCATGGCCAGCGTCCTGCCCGATTCCAACACAGGCCGCGGACGCGGGTGCGCGGCTGCGTGAAAATCCACCCATGGACATCCACCTCTCCAAAGACGCGCAGCAACGCGCCGTGGCGTCGATCGAGCGCTATTTCGCGCAGCACATGGACGGGCCCATCGGCAACATGGCCGCCGGCGCCCTGCTCGGCTTTTTCCTCGAAGAACTGGCGCCGCTGGTCTACAACCAGGCCGTGGCCGATGTGCAGGAACGCCTGCAGGCCCGCGTGATGGAGATCGACATCGAAGTCCACGCGGACGAATTCACCTACTGGAACAAGCCGGGGCACCAGCGCCAGGGCGCCTGAGCACGGCACCGCCCCATGCCCACCTTGCCCGCCCTGCTCGCCGAGGTGCGCCGCTGCACCCTGTGCGCCGAGAGCCTGCCGCTGGGTCCGCGCCCGGTATTTCAGCTGCACCCGCGCGCGCGCATTCTGGTCGCCGGCCAGGCGCCGGGCAAGAAGGTGCACCTGTCGGGCGTGCCGTTCGACGACGCCAGCGGCCAGCGCCTGCGCGCCTGGATGGGGGTGTCGCCCGACACCTTTTACGACCCGCACCAGGTGGCGATCCTGCCCATGGGGCTGTGCTACCCCGGCACCGGCCCGTCGGGCGACCTGCCGCCGCGCCCGGAATGCGCGCCCGCCTGGCGCCAGCCCTTGCTCGCGCGCCTGCCGGACCTGCAGCTCACGCTGGTGATCGGCCAGTACGCACGGGCCTGGCATGTGCCGGGCGCGCGCGACCCGCTGACCGTGACAGTGCGGCAGTGGCAGGCCCTCTGGCCCGGCGTGGTGGTGCTGCCGCACCCCAGCGGGCGAAACAATGGCTGGCTCAGGCACAACCCGTGGTTCGAGTCAGAGCTGGTGCCGGCCTTGCGCGCGCGCGTCGCGGCCGTGCTGGCCGGCACTGCTCCGGGGTAGCGCACCCGCGCACGCTACTGCCGGAGTACGTCGGCGCCGGCCGGCGGCTTGAACTCGAAGGCCGAGGCCGGCAGCACCGGGTTGGCCTGCAGGCCGGTGAAGCGGATCAGCGAGCGCTGGCCGAAGCTGTCGAGGATGTCGAGCGCGGCCAGCTGGTCGCCGTCAAAGCCCACGCGCACGCTCTGCAGCTGCCCTTCCTTGGCCTTGGGGGTGGCCAGCACCCATTCCAGCCCGTCCTGCGCGGGCGCAGAGGCCAGCGTGAAATCGGCGCGCAGCGCCTTGAGGTCGGGGGCCGCGGCCAGCAGCGCGGCCGGCGTCGAGCCCAGTGCCTGCGCCTGGGCGCGCTGCGTGACCTGGTTCAGGTCGGCGTCGTAGAGCCACAGCGTGCGGCCGTCGGCCACGATGGTCTGCTCGAACGGCTTGAGGTAGACGAACTTGAAGCGCCCCGGGCGCTGGAATTCGAAGGTGCCGCTCGATGTCTTGCTGCGCGCGGCCTGCCCATCCTTGGGGGGCGAGGTGACCACCTGGGTGAAGTCGGCGCGCCCGGCCTGGGTGCGGGCCATGAAGGATTCAAGGCTTTTGAGGCCGTCAGCGCTTGCCAGCTGTGCGCTGGCTGCTATCAAAACAGCAGTGACTATCTTTTTCATCGGGACTCCAGAAGGGGGACGGCGGCTATTCGCTGCGCGCGGGCACCAGCACCTCGCGCTGGCCGCTGGTGGTGAGGGCACTGACCAGGCCCGCGTTTTCCATATCTTCGAGCAGGCGCGCCGAACGGTTGTAACCAATGCGCAGCTTGCGCTGCACGTACGAGATGCTGGCCTTGCGGTCCTTGAGCACCACCTCCACGGCCTGGTCGTACATGGGGTCTTTTTCGCCGCCTTCACTCCCCTCGCCGGGCATATCGCCCTCGCCGTCGACCGTGCCGCCCTCGAGCACGCCGTCGATGTAGTCGGGTTCGCCCTGGCTCTTGAGGTAGCTGACCACGCGGTGCACCTCCTCGTCGCTGACGAACGCGCCGTGCACGCGCACCGGCAGGCCGGTGCCGCTGGCCATGTAGAGCATGTCGCCCATGCCCAGCAGCGCCTCGGCACCCATCTGGTCGAGGATGGTGCGGCTGTCGATCTTGCTGCTGACCTGGAAGGCGATGCGCGTCGGGATGTTGGCCTTGATCAGGCCCGTGATTACGTCCACGCTGGGACGCTGCGTGGCCAGGATCAGGTGGATGCCGGCCGCGCGCGCCTTCTGCGCCAGACGGGCGATCAGCTCCTCGATCTTCTTGCCCACGACCATCATCAGGTCGGCCAGCTCGTCGATCACGACGACGATGTGCGGCAGGCGCTGCAGCGGCTCGGGCGCTTCGGGCGTGAGGCTGAACGGGTTGTAGAGGAACTCCTCGCGCGCCTTGGCCTCGTCGATTTTGGCGTTGTAGCCGGCCAGGTTGCGCACGCCCAGCTTGCTCATGAGCTTGTAGCGCCGCTCCATCTCGCCAACGCACCAGTTGAGGCCGTGCGCGGCCTGCTTCATGTCGGTGACCACGGGCGCGAGCAGGTGCGGAATGCCTTCGTAGACCGACATCTCGAGCATCTTCGGGTCGATCATCAAGAGGCGCACGTCCTTGGCCTCGGCCTTGTAGAGCAGGCTCAGGATCATCGCGTTGATGCCCACCGACTTGCCCGAGCCCGTGGTGCCGGCCACCAGCACGTGCGGCATCTTGGCCAGATCGGCGACCACGGGGTTGCCGACGATGTCCTTGCCCAGGCCCATGGTCAGCATCGACTTGCCGTCGTGGTAGATCTGCGACCCCAGGATCTCGCTGAGCTTGATGGTCTGGCGCTTGGCATTGGGCAATTCGAGCGCCATGAAATTCTTGCCCGGAATGGTCTCGACCACGCGGATGGACACCAGGCTGAGCGAACGCGCCAGGTCCTTGGCCAGGCCGACGATCTGCGAGCCCTTGACACCCGTGGCCGGTTCGATCTCGTAGCGCGTGATGACCGGGCCGGGCATGGCCGCCACCACACGCACCTCGACGCCAAAGTCCTTGAGCTTCTTCTCGATCAGTCGGCTGGTCATTTCCAGCGTTTCGGGCGAAACGGTTTCCTTGTGCGGCTGCGGCCCATCGAGCAGGCCGACCTGCGGCAGGCGGCTGTCGGGCATCTCGGTGAACAGGGGCTTTTGCCGCTCCTTGGCCACGCGCACACTGGGCTGCGGCTCGACCAGCACCGGCTCGATGATCTGCACCGGCCGGGGCGGGTGCTCCTCGGTCCCGGTGCGCTGCTCCAGCACCACCTCTTCGCGCTGGCGCGCGGCGCGCTTGCCTTCGGCCAGGTCCTTGGCTACCTCGCGCCGCTCCCGGCGCGACTGCACGAGTGCATCGATGCGGGCGCCCAGGCCCTCGGCCACATGGCCCCAGGAAAAGCGGAACACCAGCGCCGCGCCCGCCACGGCCAGCACGATGCACAGCAGACCCGACCCCGTGAACCCCAGCCAATGCATGCCGGCCGGTCCCACCAGGTAGCCCAGCACCCCGCCCGCATGGCCGGGCAGCAGCGCCTCAAAGCGGTACATGCGCGACCACTCGAGCGCCGTGCTCGACGCCATCAGCAGCGCCAGGCCGCCCCAGAACAGGGCACGGCGCGCCAGCGGGTGCGGCGTGCCGGCGTCCTCGCCGCCGCGCATCCAGTGCGCCAGCGCCGACAGCCAGGCACGCACGCCGGCCGCCACGCACCACCAGACGGAAAATCCCAGCAGGAAATAGCTGCCATCGGCCAGCCAGGCCCCCAGGCGCCCGGCCCAGTTGGCCACCATGCCCGCAGGCACGGCCCCCGAGGTGGACCAGGCCGGGTCCTGGGCCGAATAGCTGAGCAGCGCCAGCAACCAGAAAACCAGGGCCAGAAGGCCTGCAACCAGCCCCACCTCCTGGCCAAAGCGCGCGGCCCCGGAGCGCGGCGCAGACTTGCCGCCAGATGAAGCATTCAGGGTATTGAGTGAGTAGGTCATAAGCGTGCGGGCGAAGCTTACCCGATGCCCATGGCCTGGCCTGGCCTGGCCTGGCAGCCCCGGCGCGGCCCGCACAGGCCTGCGCCGGGGCAGTGCCATTGGTTTTTTCAATCAGCGTGACAGCGACGCGGCTGGCGGGTCTGGCGCCGCACTTGGTTGATACTTGCGGCTTCGCTCCCATCTGCCTTCAGCGCCCTCGCCCCCTTGCACCGGGCGCAAGAACCTGAATTTCCAACATGTCCAAGCCCCAACACGCCAAAGTTCTCATCCTCGGCTCCGGCCCCGCCGGCTACACCGCCGCCATCTATGCCGCGCGCGCCAACCTCGATCCCGTGCTCATCACCGGCATGGCCCAGGGCGGGCAGCTCACCACCACCACCGACGTGGACAACTGGCCGGCCGACGTGCACGGTGTGCAGGGCCCCGAGCTGATGCAGCGCTTCCTGGAGCACGCCGAGCGCTTCAAGACGCAGGTCATCTTCGACCACATCAACCACGTCGACTTCAGCCAACGCCCCTTCACGCTCAGGGGCGACAGCGGCACCTACACCTGCGACTCGCTGATCATCGCGACAGGCGCCTCGGCCAAATACCTGGGCCTGCCCTCGGAAGAGGCGTTCATGGGCAAGGGTGTCTCGGGCTGCGCCACCTGCGACGGCTTCTTCTACCGCGAGCAGGACGTGTGCGTGGTCGGCGGCGGCAACACCGCCGTCGAGGAAGCCCTCTACCTGTCGAACATCGCGCGCAAGGTCACGCTGATCCACCGCCGGGACAAGTTCAAGGCCGAGCCCATCCTGGTCGACAAGCTGATGGAGAAGGTTGTCACGGGCAAGATCGAGCTCAAGACCTTCTACACACTCGACGAAGTGCTGGGCGACGCCAGCGGCGTGACCGGCATCCGCATCAAGAGCACGCAGGACGGCAGCACACAGGACATCGCGCTGCAGGGCTGCTTCATCGCCATCGGCCATGCGCCCAACACCGAGATCTTCGCGGGCCAGCTGGACATGGAAGGCGGCTACATCGTCACGCAGGCCGGCCTCAAGGGCTTTGCCACGCAGACCAGCGTGCCCGGTATTTTTGCCGCCGGCGACGTGCAGGACCATGTCTACCGCCAGGCCATCACCAGCGCCGGCACGGGCTGTATGGCGGCGCTCGACGCGCAGCGTTTTCTGGAGCAAGGCCCGCCTGCCTGAGCCCGCGCTATAATCCACGGCTTTGCCAAAACTGGCTGCGCTCTTGACTGCGCACGGCCAGGGCCCTGTGGGCCACGGCAATCGGGTTACCGCCACCCTGTAATGGCGAGGTGAGGCCCTTGGCACACCGCGCGCATGCCCGCATGCGCGTGGCTGGATCCAGGGCCGTTAAAAAATATCGGAGTGTCCTCATGGCACGCGTATGTGAAGTCACGGGCAAGAAGCCCATGGTCGGGAACAATGTTTCCCACGCCAACAACAAAACCAAGCGCCGGTTCCTGCCGAACCTGCAATACCGCCGTTTCTGGGTCGAAACCGAAAACCGCTGGGTGCGCCTGCGCATCTCCAACGCCGGTCTGCGTCTGATCGACAAGAACGGTATTGATTCTGTGCTCGCAGACCTGCGCGCACGTGGCCAGGCTTAAGGAGAACCACCATGGCAACCAAAGGCGGACGCGACAAGATCAAGCTGGAATCCACTGCGGGTACCGGCCATTTCTACACCACGACCAAGAACAAGAAGACGATGCCCGAGAAGATGCTGATCATGAAATTTGATCCCAAGGCTCGCAAGCACGTCGAGTACAAGGAAATGAAGCTGAAGTAATTCAGCCTTCGCTTTTCCAGCGAAAACCGCCCTCCGCGTCACTGCCGGGCGGTTTTTTTGTGCCGGGGCCCGCCACGGCGGGCTTTCCGAAACCTCCCTGCCACCGGGCGTTACGACGATGCCTATTGCCCGTCGAGCCGATTCCGCCGCATGGCCCGCCAGAGCGCAAGGTCGTAGGTGATCTTGAGCAAGCCGCATGCGATGAGCGGCAACGAGATCCATCCGGCCGCGAACAGCGCGCCGCTCAGCGTCGGGCTGATCGCAGCCGCGAGGCTGCGCGGCACGGCCGTGAAGCTTGCTGCGGCACTGCGCTCGGCCGGGGTCACCACGGCCATCACGTAAGCCGTTCGCGTCGGCACATCCATAGACGAGAGTGCACTGCGAACCATCAGCAGGCCGAGTGCGACCGGCAGGCTCGGCGCCAGCGCAGCCAACACCAGGCAGGCGTTGGCCGGCAGGTGCGTGAAGACCATGGTGTTGAGCAAGCCGATGCGCTGGGCCACCACCGACGCTGCGAGCTGCGACGCCGCGCCCAGCAGGCCGGTCCAGAAGAAAAACACGCCGGCCTGAGTCAGCGAAAAGCCGAACCGTTCTAGCAGCCACAACGACATCAGTGCATTGACCGTCAGTCCACCAGCGAAGGCGTCCACGCTGAAGAGCGCCGCCAACCGTACGACGACGCCGCGCGAAGGCCCCAGAGGCGCCGCGACGGGCATGCTGTCCGCGTTGCCGCCCTGCGCGTGCGCTGGCAGATTGCGATAAAGCCAAAAAACGGCGAGCCCGATTGCGGCGTACACCGCGAACATCCCGCGCAGCGCGTCGAGGCGTGCCAGCCCGCCGTGTCGAACCAGCCAGTCCGGCACGGCGGCAGCCAATGCGCCCAGCGCAGCGCACAGCGCGCCCACCAGGCTGTAGCGCGCAAACAGCGCGGTCCGCGCATGGCCCTGGGCCGCCGCGGCCAGACGGGCATGCTCCAGGGGAAGAAAAACGCTCACATCGCCCGAGCTCGGATTGAGCGTGCCGACCAGCGCCACGACCAGCAGCGGCCAGAACGACGACAAGCCTGCAAAGCCCAAGCCCGTGGCAGCCATCAGCAAGGCGGCGCAGCGCAGCAGCCGTGCGCCCGCGAAGCGGTACCCCCAGGCGCCGACCGCGAGCGTGGCCAGCGCCGAGCCCAGCATCGTCGCCGTGCTGACGATGCCGACCTCCAGCGTGCCCAATCCGATCGACAGCAGGTAGGCCGGCAGCAGCACCGCCATGTACCCGTCGCCAAAGGCGCGCAATCCCCGGGCAGCAAGCAAGGGCCAGGCGCCGGGGTCGACGCCGGCGGGCAACAGACGCGCAAGGCCAGGACGTGGACGCGGCAAAGGGGTGGTGCTCATCGTTTTGCCGCCAGCAGCGGCATGGTTTGCAGAGATCGATACCGGATTGAATCATCCACTGCAATCCGATCCCCCTGCCGACACCGCCGCAGGGTTATTGCGGGCCGTTGCCCATCCCTGCCATCGCAGCACGCAGCATCCCGTTCACATCGAGGGCGCAAAAAAACCGCATGGCCCCCTGACAAGGCGGCCATGCAGCGGGCAGCGGTAGGCCGTGCTCAGGCGTGCGCGGCGCGCAGCTTCATTGAGAACTCCCGCAGCGCATGGATGCCGCTTTCCTCGGCGCGGTGGCACCAGGCCTGCAGGTCGGCGGTGAGCTGCTCACGCGAGTGCGAGGTGCTCAGCCACAGCTGGCGCAGTTCTTCGCGCATGGTGACCATCTTGTCGAGCACCGGGTGCGCGGCGCGCGCCTGCTCCAGGTGCGGCAGCACCTGGGCCGGGACTTTTTCGGCGTCGCGGTGCAGCCAGCGCCGCGCGGCCTGGAGCACCGAGACATCGGCTTGGCGCGCCTGCAAGGCGGCCATTTCGTCCTGGCAAGCCCGCCGCACGCTGCGCGCGTAGCCGGCCATGACTTCGTAGCGGTGCGCGATCAGCGCCTCCAGCGTCTTCTCGTCGGCCACCGGCCTGACGGCGCCCAGGCGCAGCCGCGGCGCGACCTTTTTGACGCTGGCCCAGCCGATCTTCTGCATCAGGCGGATGTACATCCAGCCCAGATCGAACTCGTACGGCTTGACCGACAGCTTGGCCGAGGTCGGGTAGGTGTGGTGGTTGTTGTGCAGCTCCTCGCCGCCGATCAGGATGCCCCAGGGCACGAGGTTGGTGCTCGCGTCCTGCGCCTCGAAATTGCGGTAGCCCCAGAAATGCCCCAGACCGTTGACCACGCCGGCCGCCCAGAACGGTATCCAGGCCATCTGCACGGCCCACACGGTCAGCCCGATCGCGCCGAACAGCGCCACGTTGACCAGCAGCATGAGTGCAATGCCCCACGAGACAAAGCGCGAGTACAGATGCCGCTCCACCCAGTCGTCGGGCGTGCCGCGGCCGAACT
>NZ_MWOM01000004.1:0-44889 GCF_012931925.1 Acidovorax sp. SRB_24 | reverse complement strand
CGCAGGCCGCGCGTCTGCGGGCTGTGCGGATCGTCGGGGCTTTCGCACTTGGCGTGGTGCTTGCGGTGGATCGCAACCCACTCCTTGGTGACGATGGAGGTCGTCAGCCAGAGCCAGAAGCGGAAGAAATGCGCGGGAATCGGGTGCAGGTCCAGCGAGCGGTGGGCCTGCGAGCGGTGCAGAAAGATCGTCACCGCGGCGATGGTGATGTGCGTGAGCAGCAGCGTGTACAGCACCACCTGCCACCACGCCAGGCGCAGCGCGCCATGGGCCAGCCAGTCCACGGCCGCATTCAGAACCACCCCATCGGGCAACAACATATCTCACCAACCCTTTTCGCCGTATCGTGGACGCCCCTTCCAGCAGGGGCGAACCCCCGATTTTAGAAGGCCGGCGCTCCGCGGGAGCGTGGACTTACCCCTGGGTTTACGCTGACTTCTCCGCTGCTCAGGGCTTTTTGGTCCAGACCGCGGCGAAAAACCCGTCGGTCTGGTGCACATGGGGCCACAGGCGCAGGTAGCGGCCGCCGGTTTCGCCCCCGCTGCACAGGCCCGCCGCGCCTTCCACCTTCAGCTGCGCCAGCGCCTCGCCCGCGTCTAGCGCCACGAAGTCCGGGTGCGCGGCGGCGAAGGCCTCGGCAATGGCCTCGTTCTCCTGCGGCAGCACGCTGCAGGTGGCATAGACCAGGCGCCCGCCGTCTTTCACCAGCCGCGCCGCACTGGCCAGGATGGCGGTCTGCTTGGCCACCAGTTCCTCCACCGCCTTGGGCGTCTGGCGCCACTTCAGGTCGGGGTTGCGGCGCAATGTGCCCAGGCCCGAGCACGGGGCATCGACCAGCACGCGGTCGATCTTGCCGCTCAGGCGCTTGACGCGCTCGTCGCGCTCGTGCGCGATGGCGGCCGGGTGCACGTTCGACAGCCCGCTGCGCTTGAGCCGCGGCCCCAGCGCATCGAGCCGGTGGCCCGACACGTCAAACGCGTACAGGCGTCCGGTGCTGCGCATGGTGGCGCCAATGGCCAGCGTCTTGCCGCCGGCGCCGGCACAGAAGTCCACTACCATCTCGCCGCGTTTGGCGTCGAGCAGCAGGGCCAGCAGCTGCGAGCCCTCGTCCTGCACCTCGATGGCGCCGCGCACGAAGGCCGGCAGCTTGGCCAGCGCCGGCTTGCCCTCGACGCGCAGGCCCCAGGGCGAATACGGCGTTGCTACGGATTTAATAGCTGCCTGCGCAAGCTCCTTCTGCACTTCAGGCCGTTTTTCCTTCAAAACGTTGACGCGCAGGTCGAGCGGCGCGCTGCGCGACAGCGCCTGCACCAGCGGCCAGAAGCCGTCGCCCAGCTGCGCCTTGAGCGGTTGCGCCAGCCACTCGGGCAGGTTGTGGCGGTGGCGTTCGAGCAATTCGTCCTCGCGCACCGCGTCGCACTGCTCCAGCCACTGCTTTTCGCGGTCGCTCAGGGCGCCGTGCAGAAACTCGCGCGCACCGTGCGCCGCCTGCGGGTTCGTGCGGCGCGCTTCCTCGTCCTGCCAGTGGGCGTAGCCCAGGATGGCCAGGCGCCGCTCCTTGGGGCCGGAGCCCGACGGCGCCATGTGGTCGAACAGGAGCTTCTTGCGCAGCACCGTGTAGACGGTTTCTGCGAGTGCGGCGCGCTCGCGCTGGCCCAGGCCGCGGTGGTCGCGGAAAAAGCGCGACACCACTGCGTCGGCCGGGTGTTCAAAAGTGAGGGTGAGCCTGACGAGTTCAGCGCAGGCATTGATCAAGACATTGGGGTGCATAGGCAGCGATTGTCCCACCGCCGAACTGCGCAGGCGGCGCAGCGCGCGCTGCACACCCGTTGCGCCCGCCCTGCGCCACGCTGCGTGGCCAGGTCCGCACGCCGCTGCCGGCCGGCGGGCGCACACGCCGGCGTCCTACAGGGGCAGCGGCAGCAGCGGCCTAAGGTGGGACGTGGCACGCGGGCTGCGCGGGCGGCACCTCGGCGCCCCAGGAAAAGCGCAGTGGAAAGGAGTCAACCGTGGAATACCTTCTCAAAAAAGGCCTGTTCGGCGAGCAATCGGTCACCAAGGTCGTGGGCCTCTACAGCAACCAGAGCGATGCACAGGCCGCTGCGGCCAGAGCGCGGGCCCTGCCCGGCATGGCCCCCGGGCAGGTGCGCCTGTTGGGCCCGCAAGACGCCAAGGTGTCGCACCGCAACTTCTTTGGCCGCAGCCTGGAGCCCGAACAGCGCGGCATTTTCAAAACGATTTTCCGGGCCCATGCCGTCACCGGCGTGGCGGGGGGCGTGCTCGGTCTGTTGCTGTTTCTGTGGCTCTACCGCAGTGGCCAGCCCATGATCGCCAGCAGTCCGCTGCTGGCCTTCATCGCCATCGTGGGGTTTGCCATCACCTTCGGCCTGCTGTTGGGGGGCCTCATCGCGCTGCGGCCCGACCACGTCCAGCTGATCACCTCGGTGCGCAGTGCGCTGGCCAGCGGGCGCTGGGCCCTGGTGCTGCACCCGACCGATGCCGACCAGACGCAGGCGGCCAAGGACCTGCTGACGGCCACCAGCGCGGAGACGCTGAGCACGCTGTGACCTGCGTCCCAGCCGGCAGACGCCTAAGGTGCGCGTGAACCGGCGCTGCACCGCACCAGGCCCTTAAACGCCAGGCGGCGACGCCACGTGGTCTTTCAGCGCTGTGGCTTCCAGCCACTGGGCCAAGGCGCGCGGGTAGACCAGGTGTTCCTGCGTGAGCACGCGCGCGGCCAGCGTCTCGGCCGTGTCGCCCGGCAGCACCGGCACCACGGCTTGGTCGAGGATGGGCCCCACGTCCAGCTCGGCCGTCACCAGGTGCACCGTGGCGCCGGCCACCTTGCAGCCCGCATCGAGGGCGCGCTGGTGCGTGTGCAGGCCGGCGAAGGCCGGCAGCAGCGAAGGATGGATGTTGGTCAGGCGCCCTGCGTAGTGCGCCACAAATCCCGGCGAGAGGATGCGCATGAAGCCCGCCAGCACCACCAGCGCGGGGTCGTACCGGTCGATCAGCGCGGCCAGCGCGGTGTCGAAGGCCTCGCGGCTGCCGAACGCCTTGTGGGCGAGCACCTCGGTGGCAATGCCCTGGGTGCGCGCCCACTCCAGCCCCTTCGCGTCGGCCTTGTTGCTGACCACCGCCGCCACCCGCGCGCCCAGGCGCCGCTCCCAGTCCTGCTGCTGCGCAGCCCGTACGATGGCGGCCATGTTCGAGCCGCCGCCTGAAATCAGAATCACGATGTTTTTCATTTGCTGGAATTATCCCTGCCATGCCTTTTGACCCCCGCACCCGCCCCCTGACCGCCATCGAAGCCCGCGTGCTCGGCACGCTGATGGAAAAGGCCCGCACCGTGCCCGACAGCTACCCACTCACGCTCAACGCCGTGGTCACGGGCTGCAACCAGAAAACCACGCGCGAGCCGGTGATGCATGTCTCCGACGCCCAGGCGCAGGAAGCGCTCGACGAACTGCAGCGCCTGGCACTGGTGTGCGAGGGCGGCGGCAGCCGCGTCGCGCGCTGGGAGCACAATTTCCCGCGCGGCGTGGGCGTGCCCGACCAGTCGGCCGCACTGCTGGGCCTGCTGCTGCTGCGCGGTCCGCAGACCGCCGGCGAACTGCGCACCAACGCCGAGCGCTGGCACCGCTTTGCCGACATCTCGTCGGTCGAGGCCTTCCTCGACGAGCTGCAGGAACGCAGCAGCGACAAGGGCGGCCCGCTGGTCGTGCAGCTGCCGCGCGCACCCGGCGCGCGCGAGCAGCGCTGGGCCCAGTTGCTGTGCGGCCCGGTGGACACCACGGCGCTGCCGCCCGCCAGCGACGCCACCGATGCGCCGCACGGTGCCGCGCCCGCGGCCCTGCAGGCGCGCATGCATGCGCTGGAGCAGCAGGTCGCCGCACTGCAGGCCACGCTGCAGCGCCTGTGCGCCGAACTCGGGCTGAACGCCGTGGCACCCGCCGTGCCCATGTCGCCCCCCGGACAGGACTGAATCGAACGACCGTGCTACAAATATGCCTTCTCAGGAGGCATATCGCATGGATCTCGCATTCACCCCCGACGAGCAGGCTTTTCGCGACGAAGTTCGCGCCTGGGTTCGCAGCCACCTGCCCCCGGACATTGCCCACAAGGTGCACAACGCGCTGCGCCTGACCCGCGAAGACCTGCAGGGCTGGGCCAAGATCCTGGGCAAAAAGGGCTGGCTGGCGTTCGGCTGGCCCAAGGAGTTTGGCGGCCCCGGCTGGACCGCCGTGCAAAAGCACCTGTTCGAAGAAGAATGCGCACTGGCCGGCGCGCCGCGCATCGTCCCGTTCGGGCCGGTGATGGTCGCGCCCGTGATCATGGCGTTCGGCAATGCCGAGCAGGAAAAGCGCTTTCTGCCCGGCATTGCCAGCGGCGAGGTCTGGTGGAGCCAGGGCTACAGCGAACCGGGCTCGGGCTCGGACCTGGCCTCGGTCAAGACACGCGCCGAACGGGTGGGTGACCATTACGTGGTCAACGGCCAAAAGACCTGGACCACGCTGGGCCAGTACGGCGACTGGATGTTCAACCTCGTGCGCACCAGCAACGAGGGCAAGCCACAGACCGGCATTTCGTTCCTGCTGCTGGACATGAAATCGCCCGGCGTCACCGTGCGGCCCATCAAGCTGCTGGACGGCGAGTGCGAGGTCAACGAGGTCTTCTTCGACAACGTGAAGGTGCCCGCCGAGAACCTGATCGGCGAAGAGAACAAGGGCTGGACCTACGCCAAGCACCTGCTGAGCCACGAGCGCACCAACATCGCCGACGTGAACCGCAGCAAGCGCGAGCTGGAGCGCCTCAAACGCATCGCCCGCGCCGAGGGCGTGTACGACGACCTGCGCTTTCGCGACCAGATCGCGCTGCTCGAAGTGGACATCGTGGCGCTCGAGATGCTGGTGCTGCGCGTGCTGTCGGCCGAAAAATCGGGCAAGAACTCGCTCGACATCGCCGGCCTGCTCAAGATCAAAGGCAGCGAGATCCAGCAGCGCTATGCCGAGCTGATGATGCTGGCGGCCGGGCCGTTTGCCCTGCCGTTCATCGAGGAAGCCATGGAAGCGGGCTGGCAGGGCGACTTCCCGGGCGGCGCCGCGGCCAATGCGCCGCTGGCCTCCACCTACTTCAACCTGCGCAAGACCACCATCTACGGCGGCAGCAATGAAGTGCAGCGAAATATCGTCGCTCAAACCGTTTTGGGTTGAACCATGTCCGTGAGCGGCGCCGATTTTCGCTTCGCGAAACAGGACCGCTCCCCCGCACCCCCTCCGCGAGGGGGCTCCCGCAAGAGCTTCGCTAGGAATAAACAAAATGGACTTCGATTTTTCCGACGACCAGCAACAGCTGCGCGACGCCGTGCGCCGCTGGGTGGACAAGGGCTACTCCTTCGAGCGCCGCCGCGCCATTGCCGCTGCCGGCGGCTTTGACCGCGCCGCCTGGGGCGAACTGGCCGAGCTGGGCCTCACGGCCCTGACCGTGCCCGAGCAGCACGGCGGCCTGGGCCAGGGCGCGATCGATGCGATGGTGGTGATGGAAGAACTGGGCCGCGGCATGGTGCTCGAGCCGCTGGCGCAGGCCTTCATGGCCAGCGCCGTGCTGTCGCAGTGCGCCCCCGCCGCCGTGCAGTCCGCCTGGCTGCCGCGCATTGCCAGTGGCGAGGCCCTGGTCGTGCTGGCGCAGCAGGAGCGCAAGGCCCGCTACCGCCTCGACGTTTGCGAGGCAAAAGCGACTGTAACGCCCACAGGGCATACGCTGACAGCTATGAAAAGCATAGTCCCGGCCGGCGACCAGGCCGATGCCTACCTTGTGCCCGCGCAGCTCGACGGCCAGATCGCGCTGTTCCTCGTCGAGCGCGGCGCCGCTGGCGTGGCCGCGCGCGGCTACGGCACGCAGGACGGCAGTCGCGCCGCCGAGCTGGAGCTGGACAACGCCCCGGCCATGCTCGTCACCGCGGACGGCCTGGCCGCCCTGGAGCTGGCCGTGGATACCGGCATTGCCGCCCTGTGCGCCGAAGCCGTGGGCGTGATGGACCAGACCCTGGCCCTCACCGTGGACTACATGAACCAGCGCAAGCAGTTCGGCGTGGCCATCGCCAGCTTCCAGGCGCTGCGCCACCGCGTGGCCGACATGAAGATGCAGCTCGAACTGGCGCGCTCGATGGGCTACTACGCCAGCCTCAAGCTCGGCGCCCCGGCGCCCGAGCGTCGCCGGGCCCTGGCCCGCGCAAAGGTCCAGCTGGGCCAGTCGATGCGCTTCGTCGGCCAGCAGTCGGTGCAGCTGCATGGCGGCATCGGCGTGACCGATGAATACATCGGCAGCCACTACTTCAAGAAACTCAGCCAGATGGAGATGCAGTTCGGCGACACGCTGCACCACCTGGGCGAGGTGTCGGCGCGCATGCAGGAGACGGCCGGCGTGTTCGCCTGACAGTGCCGCGCAAAAAAAGCCCCGCAGGCGCCAGGCCTGCGGGGCTTTTTTCATGGGCGTGCCGGCGTCAGAAACCGAGCGCGTGCGGCAGCCAGGTCGAGATGGCCGGAATGAAGGTCAGCATCACCAGCACCACGAAATGCGCCAGAAGGAACAGCGGCATTTCGCGCGTGAGCGCGGTGATCGATACGCGCGTGGACACCGCCGTCACGAACAGCAGCCCGCCCACGGGCGGCGTGATCATGCCCAGCGTCAGGTTGACGATCACCACCATGGCGAAGTGGATCGGGTCGATGCCCAGCGCGGCGGCGATCGGCGCCAGGATGGGCACCAGGATCATCACGCCCGGCAGCGGCTCCATGAAGATGCCGAACACCAGCAGCAGCACGTTCACGGCGATCAGGAACATCACGGGCGAGAGCTGCCAGCTCACGATCAGCTCCGACAGGTACTGCGGAACGCCCTCCACCGTGAGCACCCAGGCGAAGGCCGCCGAGGTCGCCATCACCAGCAGCACCGACGAAGTCAGCATGGCCGAGCGCGCGGCAATGCCGGGCAGGGCCTTCCACTCCAGCGTGCGGTAGATCCACTTGCCGCACACCAGCGCATAGAACACCGCCACCACCGAGGCCTCGGTGGGCGTGAAGATGCCAAAGCGGATGCCGACGACGATCAGCACGATCAGCATCAGCGCCGGAATCGCCTTGATGCTGGTCACCAGCATCTCGCGGCCGCTGGGGCGCGGCTCGCGCGAGCGGTAGTCGCGCTGGCGGCACACATACCAGTTCACGGCCGCCATGGCGGCTGCGATCAGCAGCCCCGGCAGGAAGCCGGCGATGAACAGGCCGCCGACCGAGACGTTCTCATCCTGCAGCGCATAGATGATCATGCTCACCGACGGCGGAATGATGGGGCCGACGATGGCCGTGCTGGCGGTGAGCGCCGCGGCATAGGGGCGCGCATAGCCGGCCTTGTCCATCATCTTGACCATCATCGAGCCCGGTCCGGCCGCATCGGCCAGGGCCGAGCCCGAGATGCCCGAGAACAGCGTCAGCGACAGCACGTTGGCGTAGCCGAGGCCGCCGCGCAGGTGGCCGACGAACTGCGCCGCGAAGCGCAGCAGCACCGCCGTGAGCGCACCGCCCGACATCAGCTCGGCCGCGAGGATGAAGAACGGCACCGCCATCAGCGGAAAGCTGTCGATGCCGGTGAACATCTCCTTGAACACCACCAATTGCGGGTAGCGCCCGCCCACAAACACCGCAAGAGCGGCCGAAATCGCCAGCGCAAAAGCCACCGGGAAGCCCAGCGCCAGCAACACGACGATGGCAATGAAAAGCGTGATAGCCATGGTTTTTCTTTCCCTGCGGTCAGATCGAGGCCGCCGCTTCGGCGTCCATCTCATCGGACTCGGCATAGCTGCCGTCCGCGATGTAGGCACGCGCGATAAACAGCAGGTGCAGGAACATCAGCACGAAGCCCACCGGCATCGCCACGTAGATCCAGGCCATGGGCACATCGGTGGCCGCCGTGGTCTGAAAGCGCGTGGCCCAGACATAGAGCACCGAGAAATAGGCCATGACCAGGCAGAACAGGCCGACCCCGAACACTACGAACCTGCGGATCGCGCGCGCCGCGCGGCTGCCCACCGCGCCGTGCAGGTTGTCGATGGCCACATGGCCACCAAAGCGCAGCACCAGTCCGGCACCGAGGAAGGTGCACCAGATCATCAGGTGCCGGGCCACCTCTTCGGCCCAGACGATGGAGTCCCCCGTGGTGTAGCGCAGCACCACGTTGGCGAAAACGATGCAGGCCATGGCCAGCAGCAGCACGATGAGCACCCAGCGGTTGCAAGCCACCAGCGCGCGTTCCACGCGATTGAGCATGAGGGTTTGATACGCCGGAGGGCGCCTGTCTTGGAAGGAAGGAAGGAAACAAACCGCCCGGCCAGGCCGGGCGGTTGCGAACGCACCGAGAACCGCGTTACTTCACGCTGGCAATGGCGTCCAGCGTCTTCTGGCCGAACTTGGTGGCGTACTGCTTGTAGGCCGGCGCCAGCGCGGCGCGGAAGGCCGCCTGGTCCACCTGGGACACGACCTGCATGCCCTGGCTCTTGGCCTCTTCCACGCCCTTCTTCTCGACGGCGTCGACGAAGGCGCGCGATGCGAGCGCCCCCACCTTGGCGCCCTGTGTGAACGCGGCCTTCTGCGCGTCGCTCAGACCGCTCCAGAAGCTGGGCGACACGATCAGCGCCACGGGCGCGTACACGTGCGAGCTCAGCGTCAGGTGCTTCTGCACCTGCCACAGCTTGGCCGAGGCCAGCACGGAGATCGGGTTCTCCTGGCCGTCGATCGTGCCCTGCTGCAGCGCGCCGATCACTTCGGGCCAGGACATGGGCGTGGGCGAGGCGCCCAGGGTCTTGAACGCCGTGATGTGCACGGGGTTTTCGGTCACGCGGATCTTCAGGCCCTTGAGGTCCTCGACCTTCTGCACCGCATGCTTGTTGTTGCTCAGGTGGCGAAAGCCCTGCTCACCCCAGGCCAGCGCGATCAGGCCACGGGCCTTGAATTTGCCCAGCAGGTCCTGGCCGAACTGGCCGTCCAGCACGGCGCGCGCGTGCTGCGTGTCGCGGAACAGGAAGGGAATGTCCACCACGCCCACGTCGGGCACGAAGTTGCTCAGCGCGCCGGTGGAGACGATCACGGCCTCGACGGTGCCCAGCTGCAGGCCCTCGATCAGCTCGCGTTCGCCGCCGAGAGCGCTGGAGGGGAACTGCTTGAACTTGAAGGCCTGATTCGTCGTCTTCTCCACCGAATCCGCCCACGCGTTGGCTGCCGCGCCATAGTGCGAATTGACGGCCAGGGCGTAGCCGAGCTTGACTTCCTTGGCCTGCTGGGCGAACACGGAACCAGCGGACACAGCGAGCGCGGCGGTGGCACAGGTGGCAACGAGGGAACGGCGGGAAATGCGCATGGGAAAGGGATCCTTGGAGAGGTGGCTAGGGGAAAAACCCTCTATTGTAATTTTTAAAGCCCCATCCACAGCGCTTCGCGCCCGCGCAGGCCAGCACGGCCGGTGGCGCGGGCCTTTTTGGACTGCCCCGGCACAGCGCTCAGGTGAGCTGGTAGTTCACCGGCTGCAGGGGCGGCGGCAGATCGGTCTCGCCGAGCGACTCGCGCAGGTTGATCTCGATGGCCCGGCACAGGGTGTCCAGCGGCAGGTCGTTGCTTTCCAGGCCGAACGGCTCCTCGATCTCGTCACCCAGCGCGTCGAGGCCGAAGAAGGTGTAGGCCACGATGCCCACGACGAAGGGCGTCATGAAGCCGGTGGCGTCCACCAGGCCAAAGGGCAGCAGAAAGCAGTACAGGTAGGCCGTGCGGTGCAGCAGCAGGGTGTAGGAAAACGGCACCGGCGTGTTCTTGATGCGCTCGCACGAGGCCGCGGCGGCCGTGAGCGCCGTCAGCGTGCCGTCCAGCGGCACCGCCAAGCAGGGTTCGAGCTGCCCGCGGCGCACGCATTCGCCCAGGTCGCGCCCCATGGCCAGCATCAGTGCGTCGGCGGGATTGGACGTGGTGCGCACCTGGGAAAATTCCGCCGGCGTGACCCAGCGCTGCAGCAGCGCGTCGTCCTTCTGGTCGCGCAGCTGCAGGCGCAGCGCGTGGGCGAAGGCGATGGCCCGGTGCACCATGCGCACGCGCACGTCGTCGTCGCGCCGCGCGGGGTCCAGCGGCTGGTCCACGCGGATCAGGCCCTGGCACTGGCGCGAGAGCGAACGCATGCGCAGCAGCAGCTCGCCCCAGAGCTTGCGCGCCTCCCAGTAGCGGTCGTAGGCCGTGTTGTTGCGAAAGCCCAGAAAGATCGCCAACGGCAGGCCGATCAGCGTGAACGGGATGGGCGTGACCGTGATCTTCAGCGTGAACAGGTTGCCGTGCACCAGCGTGACCAGGGTGGCCAGCACGATGTTGAGCAGCAAGGTGGTGCGGATGCGCTGCAGGATCGAACCCCGGAGCATGAGAAACAAACGCAGTCCGGAAGGACGGTCACGAACGATCATGGGCAGCGCATGCGGGCAAGGGAAAACCCCGATTGGAGCACAGCCCGAGCCCCGCGCGGGCCAGAACCTCCGCAGAACGGGGCGCTCCGGGCGGCGAGCGGCACTGCACCTGCGCGCGGGTGCGCGCGCTTCAGTTCAGCAGCCGGGAGGAGCGCGGCAGGTGCGCGGCCAGGAACTCCATCTGGTCGGCCAGGATGCGGCGGTTGCGCAGGATGAAGTCTTCCCACAGGCTGGGCACATAGGGGGCATAGAGCAGCGGCATGCGCGCCTGCTCGGGCGTGCGCGGGCCCTTGCGGTGGTTGCAGGGGCGGCAGGCGGTGACGACGTTCATCCACTGGTCGGCGCCCTTTTGCGCGAGCGGCACGATGTGCTCGCGCGTCAGGTCGTGCTCGTCAAAATGCCCGCCGCAATAGGCGCAGACATTGCGGTCGCGCGCAAACAGCTTGTTGTTGGCCAGGCCCGGCTTGAGCTCAAAGGGGTTGATGCGGGAGACGCCGCGCGTGCCGATGATGCTGTTCACGGCAATCACCGACTGCAGACCTGTGACGGCGTTGTGCCCCCCGTGGAACACCGCCACCTCGCTGCCGGCCACCCAGCGCACGTCGCCCGCTGCGCTGTGGATCACCGCCTGCTCCAGCGTGATCCACGAC
This sequence comes from Acidovorax sp. SRB_24, assembly GCF_012931925.1. Classification (NCBI taxonomy): domain Bacteria; kingdom Pseudomonadati; phylum Pseudomonadota; class Betaproteobacteria; order Burkholderiales; family Comamonadaceae; genus Acidovorax; species Acidovorax sp. SRB_24. The sequence goes on along the minus strand of NZ_MWOM01000004.1, from coordinate 33,750 downwards.
TGGGGCACCCCCTGGGCCGAAAGCTTCAAAACCTTCACAACGCGCCTCCTGGAACAACAATGCACACAAGGAATGGAGCGCGGCCCGCCTGCGCGCTGCGCAGACGCGACAGAAGCGCCCATGGCTGCGTCACAATATACGCTTTTTTCAAGTCAAACCGGCGCCAGGCGCTTGGTGGCCTTGCGCCACGCGCTATTAAAAAGATAACAACCCATGAAGATCTTCCGCGGCTTCCGCCACCCCGCCATTGCGCCCGCCTGCGCCCTGACGATTGGCAACTTCGACGGTGTGCACCGCGGCCACCAGGCCATGCTGGCCCTGCTGCACAACGAGGCCCAGCACCGTGGCGTGGTCAGCTGTGTGCTCACCTTCGAGCCGCACCCGCGCGACTACTTTGCCGGCGCCCTGCGCAAGCCCGAGCTGGCGCCCGCGCGCATCGGCACGCTGCGCGACAAGCTCACCGAGCTGGCGCGCTGCGGCGTGCAGCAGACCGTGGTGCTGCCGTTCGATGCGCGCCTGGCGGCACAGTCGCCCCAGGCGTTCATCGACGGGGTGCTGTTGCAGGGGCTGGGCGCGCGCTATGTGCTGGTGGGCGACGACTTCCGCTTTGGCCGCCAGCGCGCGGGCGACTACGCCCTGCTCGACGCCGCCGGCCGGGCCCAGGGCTTCGAGGTCGCGCGCATGAACAGCTACGAAGTGTCCGACCCCCACGGCAGCGGGCCCGGCCTGCGCGTGTCCAGCTCGGCCGTGCGCGAGGCCCTGGCCGCCGGCCGCATGGACGACGCTGCGCGCCTGCTGGGCCGGCCGTATTCCATTTCGGGCCACGTGGTGCATGGGCGCAAACTCGGGCGCGCGCTCGGCGCCAGCAGCGCCGCGGCCGGCGACGGCTTTCGCACGCTGAACCTGCGCTTTGCGCACTGGAAGCCGGCGGCCAGCGGCATCTTCGCCGTGCTGGTGCATGGGCTGGGCGCGGCCCCGCTGCCCGGCGTGGCCAACCTGGGCATCCGCCCGTCGATCGACCCGCAGGATGTCAACGGCGGGCGCGTGCTGCTGGAGACCCATTGCCTCGAATGGCCGGCGCACCTGGGGGCCGAGGGGGCCTACGGTAAAATCATCCGCGTGGAACTGCTGCACAAACTGCACGACGAGCTCAAATACGACAGCCTGGGCGCCCTCACCGCCGGCATTGCCCGCGACTGTGCCGACGCGCGTGCGTGGTTTGCCGCCCACGCCGAAACCCGCCGCCAGACCACGCGCGACCGAATTTGATGCGTTGGCGCCGCCTGCTGCCTCTCGACAGGCTCGGGCCGGCGGACTGCCAGCACCCCTTCCCCCACACCGCCACCCGGGCGCACAGACGTTCGGGCTGAGCTTGTCGAAGCCTTTCAAACATCGCCATGTCCGACGCCAACACCGCCAGCCCCGCCTCTCCCGCCCCGGATTACCGCGGCACCCTGAACCTGCCCGACACGCCCTTCCCGATGCGCGGCGACCTGCCCAAGCGCGAGCCGGGCTGGGTCAAGGAATGGGAGGAGCAGGGCCTGTACAAGCGCCTGCGCGATGCCCGCTGCGGCGCCCCCAAGTTCATCCTGCACGACGGCCCGCCCTATGCCAACGGCCAGATCCACATGGGCCATGCGGTCAACAAGATCCTCAAGGACATGATCGTCAAGGCGCGCCAGCTCGAAGGTTTCGACGCGCTGTACGTGCCCGGCTGGGACTGCCACGGCCTGCCGATCGAAAACGCCATCGAGAAGAAATACGGCCGCAAGCTCTCGCGCGACGACATGCAGGCCAAGAGCCGGGCGTACGCCACCGAGCAGATCGCGCAGCAGATGCAGGACTTCAAGCGCCTGGGCGTGCTGGGCGAATGGGACAACCCGTACAAGACCATGAACTTCGCCAACGAAGCCGGCGAGATCCGCGCCTTCAAGCGCGTGATCGAGCGCGGCTTCGTCTACCGCGGCTTGAAGCCCGTGTACTGGTGCTTTGACTGCGGCAGCTCGCTGGCCGAGTTCGAGATCGAATACGCCGACAAGAAGAGCAGCACGCTCGACGTGGCGTTCAAGGCGCACGACCCGGCCCGGCTGGCGGCCGCCTTCGGCCTGCCCAGCCTGGCCCAGGACGCTTTCGCGGTGATCTGGACCACCACGGCCTGGACCATTCCCGCCAACCAGGCGCTCAACCTCAACCCCGGGCTGGTCTACGCGCTGGTCGACACGCCGCGCGGCCTGCTCGTGTTGGCCGAGTCGCTGGTCGAAAGCTGCCTGCTGCGCTATGGCATCGAAGGCAAGGTGCTGGCGACCACCGTGGGCGAAAAACTCGGCGGGCTCGAATTCGAGCACCCGCTCTATGACGTGCAGGACAGCACCGGCAACTACGGTTATCACCGCCTCGCGCCCGTGTACCTGGCCGACTACGCCACAGCGGACGACGGCACCGGCATCGTGCACTCGTCGCCCGCCTACGGGGTGGAGGATTTCAACTCCTGCATCGCCCATGGCGTGGCCTACGACGACATCCTGAACCCGGTGCAGGGCAACGGCGCCTACGCCACCGACCTCTCGCTGTTCGGCGGCGAGCACATCTGGAAGGCGGTGCCGACCATTTTGCAGGCGCTGGACAACGCCGGCCGCCTGATGGCCACCGAAAACATCACGCACAGCTACCCGCACTGCTGGCGCCACAAGACGCCCGTGATCTACCGCGCCGCCGCCCAGTGGTTCATCCGCATGGACGAGGGCGAGGGCGTGTTCACGACCGACAAGGCCCCCGAAACCCTGCGCCAGACCGCCCTCAAGGCCATCGAGCACACCCATTTCTACCCCGAGAACGGCAAGGCCCGCCTGCACGACATGATCGCCAATCGGCCCGACTGGTGCATCTCGCGCCAGCGCAGCTGGGGCGTGCCGATCCCGTTCTTCCTGCACAAGGATTCGGGCGAGCTGCACCCGCGCACCATGGAGATCCTCGACCGGGCCGCCGCCATCGTCGAGCAGGGCGGCATCGAGGCCTGGAGCCGCGTGACGGCCGAAGAGATCCTCGGCGCAGAAGACGCGCCGCACTACACCAAGAGCACCGACATCCTCGAAGTGTGGTTCGACTCGGGCTCGACCTTCAGCCACGTGCTGCGCGGCACGCACCCCAACGTGCACCACGACAGCGGCCCCGAGGCCGACCTCTACCTCGAAGGCCACGACCAGCACCGAGGCTGGTTCCACAGCTCGCTGCTGCTGGCCAGCGCGCTCGAAGGCCGCGCGCCCTACCGAGGCCTGCTCACGCACGGCTTCACGGTGGACAGCCAGGGCCGCAAGATGAGCAAGTCGCTTGGCAACGGCATCGATCCGCAGGAGATCAACAAGAAGCTCGGCGCCGAAATCATCCGCCTGTGGGTGGCGGCGTCCGACTACTCGGGCGACATCGCGGGCGACGACAAGATCCTCGCGCGCGTGGTCGACGCCTACCGCCGCATCCGCAACACCCTGCGCTTCCTGCTCGCCAACGTCAGCGACTTCGACCCGGCCCGCGACAGCGTGCCGTTCGCGCAGATGCTGGAGATCGACCGCTACGCGCTGGTGCGCGCGGCGCAGTTCCAGGAGGACATCCTGGCGCACTACAAGGTCTACGAATTCCACCCCGTGGTCGCCAAGCTGCAGCTGTACTGCTCGGAAGACCTCGGCGGCTTCTACCTCGACATCCTGAAGGACCGGCTCTACACCACCGCGCCGGGCAGCCTGGCACGGCGCAGCGCCCAGACCGCGCTGCACCAGATCACGCACGCCATGCTGCGCTGGATGGCGCCGTTCCTCTCGTTCACCGCCGAAGAGGCCTGGAAGGTTTTTGGCGGGCGCGACTCCATCTTTGTCGAGAAATTCCAGTCCCTGGGCCAGCCCGACGACGGCCTGCTGACCAAGTGGGGCCGCATCCGCGAGATCCGCGACACGGTCAACAAGGACATCGAGGCCCTGCGCGCCGAAGGCCAGGTGGGCGCCTCGCTGCAGGCCAACGTGGTGCTCACGGCGGCGCCCGAAGACCACGCCCTGCTGGCCAGCCTGGGCGACGACCTGAAGTTCGTGTTCATCACATCGACTATTGAATTGGTAGCTGGAGACGCCCTACAGGCAAGCGTTACAGCCAGTTCAGACACCAAATGCGAGCGCTGCTGGCACTACCGCAGCGACGTCGGCCACGATGCGCAGCACCCCACGCTGTGCGGGCGCTGCACCAGCAACCTTTTCGGCGCCGGCGAACACCGGGAGCACGCTTAAATGGCCCGCGCCGCGGCTTCGGGCCGCTCGGACAGCAGCCTCTGGCCCTGGCTGGGCTGGGCGCTGCTGATCCTGGTCGCCGACCAGTTCACCAAGACGCTGATCCTGGGCGCCTACCGCCTGGGCGACGCGACCTATGTGACCAGCTTCTTCAACATCGTGCGCGCACACAACACCGGCGCGGCGTTCTCGTTCCTGGCGCAGGCCGGCGGCTGGCAGCGCTGGCTGTTCACCGGCTTTGGCGTGGCGGCGGCGCTGTTCATCCTATGGCAGCTGCGCGCGCACCCGGGCCAGAAGCTGTTTGCGTTCGCGCTCTCCAGCATCCTGGGCGGCGCCGTCGGCAACGTGGTCGACCGCATGATGCATGGCTACGTGGTCGACTTCCTCGACTTCCATTGGGCGGCGTCGCACTTCCCGGCCTTCAATGTCGCCGATGCCGCCATCACCGTGGGCGCGGTCTGCCTGATCGTCGACGAGCTGCTGCGCGTGCGCCAGACACGGTGAAACGCTGAACGCCAATAGCGCACTGCAAAGTGTGCTATTGCATACAGTCTGGTACAAGTTGGAGTGGCGCCGTTATAGTGTCCGGCTCACTTCATGAAGCACCTACTCAATCTCTTAGCCGCCATCGCCCTGCTGGTGTGGGGCACCCAACTCGTGCGCACCGGCATCTTGCGGGTGTTTGGTGCGAGCCTTCGCCAGATCATTGCACGCAGTGTGCGCACGCCGCTGACGGCGGCGCTGTCGGGGGTCGGGGTCACGGCCGTCGTGCAGTCGGCCACGGCGACAGCGCTCATCGTCTCTTCGTTCGTCGGCCAGGGCCTGATGGCGCTGCCGGCGGCGCTGGCCGTGATGCTGGGGGCGGACGTGGGCACCAGCATCATGGCGGTGGTGTTCTCGCTCGACCTGTCCTGGCTGTCGCCGCTGCTCATTTTTGTCGGCGTGGTGCTCTACGTGCCGCGCCAGGACGCCACCGTGGGGCGCATGGGGCGCGTGCTGATCGGCCTGGGCCTGATGCTGCTGGCGCTGCGCCTGATCACCGAGGCCACGACGGTGCTGACGCAGTCGGAGACGGTGCGCGCCATTCTGGGCGCCCTGACGAGCGACCCGCTGCTCGAGATCACCATGGGCGCCGTGCTGGCGCTGGTGTCGTATTCGAGCCTCGCCACCGTACTGCTGACGGCGACGCTGGTCGGCTCGGGCGGCATCCCGGTGGTGGTGGCGCTGGGGCTGGTGCTGGGCGCCAACCTGGGCAGCGGCCTGCTGGCCGTGCTGACCACGCTGCGCGCCAACGTGGCCACGCGCCAGGTGCCGCTGGGCAACCTCTTGTTCAAGATCGCGGGGGTGCTGATCATGACGCCGCTGGTCACGCCCTGGATGCAGTACGTTCGCCCCCATGTGGCCAACGATGCCGCGCTGGTCGTGCTGTTCCACCTGGCCTTCAACACCGTGATGGCCATGGTCTGCATCGGCCTGACCGGACCGGTGGCACGCCTGGTGGCGCGCCTGCTGCCCGCCGACGAGGCCCATGCCACCGACACGCGCCCGCACCACCTCGACCCCTCGGCGCTGGCCACGCCGTCGCTGGCCATTTCGTGCGCCGCGCGGGAGGCACTGCACCAGGCGGACGTGGTCGAGACCATGCTGCAGGGCATCCACACCGTCATCCGCTCCAACGACCTCAAGCTCTCGCAAGACCTGCGCCGCCTCGACGACCAGGTTGACGGCCTGTATTCGGCCATCAAGTACTACATGACCAAGATCCCGCGCGAGGCGCTGGACGAGCGCGAGGGACGGCGCTGGGCCGACATCATCGGCTTCACGATCAACATGGAGCAGGTCGCCGACATCATCGAGCGCGTGCTGATCGACATCGAGGACAAGAAGATCAAGAAGGGGCTGAAGTTCTCGGAGCCCGGCATGCAGGAGATCAACGAGCTGCACGCGCGCCTGCTGGACAACCTGCGCCTAGCGATGAGCGTCTTCCTTAACAGCAACGAGCGCGACGCCAAGCGCCTGATCGAGGAAAAGACGCACTTCCGCGAGCTCGAACGCGCCTATGCGGCCACGCACCTGGCGCGCCTGTCGATCAATTCCGTGCCCAGCATCGAGACCAGCGCGCTGCACATCGACCTGATCAGCGACTTCAAGCGCATCAATTCGCTGTTGTGCTCGATCGCTTACCCCATCCTCGAGCAAAGCGGCTCGCTGGCGCCCAGCCGCCTGCGCGGATCGGCCTGAACTCGGGCCGCTGCGGAGGCGGCGGCCCAGGGGGTGCAGCGCCCTCGTGCCGCACCGGCCATCTCAGGACAGCGTCAGGATCGTCGAACCCGTGGTCTTGCGCGCCTCCAGGTCGCGGTGCGCCTGCTGCACCTCTTGCAGGGGGTAGCGCTGGTCGATGTGGATCTTCACCTGCCCGCTCTGCACCACGGCAAACAGCGCATCGGCCATGGCCTGCGTGCTCTCGCGCGTGGCGATGTGGGTGAACAGCGTCTGGCGCGTGACATAGAGCGAGCCCTTGGCGCCCAGCATGCCGGGCGCAAACGGCGGCACCGGGCCCGAGGCGTTGCCAAAACTGGCCATCAGGCCGAACGGGCGCAGGCAGTCGAGCGATTTGTCCCAAGTGTCCTTGCCCACCGAGTCGTACACGACCTTGACGCCCTGGCCGGCGGTGATCTCCTTGACGCGCGCGGCAAAGTCCTCGGTGCGGTAGTTGATCGCATGCGCCGCGCCGTTGGCCAGCGCCAGCTGGCACTTGGCCTCGCTGCCCGCGGTGGCGATCAGCTGCAGGCCCAGCGCCCGCGCCCACTGGCAGGCGATCAGGCCGACACCGCCGGCGGCCGCATGGAACAGCACGAAGTCGCCGGGCACCAGGCCCTCGACCGGCCGCGCCTTGAGCAGCAGGTACTGCGCCGTCAGGCCCTTGAGCATCATGGCGGCGCCGGTCTCGAAGCCGATGCTGTCGGGCAGCTGGCACACGCAGCGCGCGGGCATCACGCGCACCTCGCAATAGCTGCCGGGCGGGTTGCTGGCGTAGGCCGCGCGGTCGCCCACGCGCAGGTGCGTGACGCCCTCGCCCACGGCCTCGATCACACCCGCAGCTTCCATGCCGATGGTCGCCGGCATGGACAGCGGGTACAGCCCCGTGCGGTGGTAGACGTCGATGAAGTTCAGGCCCACGGCATGGTGGCGGATGCGCACCTCGCCGGGGCCGGGCTCGCCCACGGCCACATCGACGATCTGCAGTTCTTCGGGGCCGCCGTGCTGGCGGATCTGGATGGCAAGGCTCATGGGAAATGGTCTCCAGGACACGGGTGAAAACGGGCCTGCATCCTGCCATGTTTCTGCAAGCCTTGCCCCGCAGCGCGCCGCTACAGTGATGCGATGACACAAAAAATCACACCTGGCACGGCCGCGCTGCTGACCCTGGCGCCGCTGCTGTGGGCAGGCAACGCCGTGGTGGGGCGGCTGGTGCACGAGCTGGTGCCGCCGATCACGCTCAACTTCCTGCGCTGGGCGCTGGCGTTCGCCCTGCTGCTTCCGCTGGCCCATGGCGTGCTACGCGCCGGCAGCCCGTTGTGGCCGCACTGGCGCCGCTATGCGCTGCTGGGCCTGCTCGGCGTGGGCCTGTACAACGCGCTGCAGTACCTGGCGCTGCAGACCTCATCGCCGCTGAACGTGACGCTGGTCGGCTCCAGCATGCCGCTGTGGATGCTGGTGCTGGGCGCCCTGTTCTTCGGCGTGGCCGTGACGCGGCGCCAGCTGCTGGGCGCTGCGCTGTCGATGGCTGGCGTGCTGTGCGTGCTCAGCCACGGCCAGTGGAGCGCCCTGCTGGCGCTGCGCCTGGTGCCGGGCGACCTGTTCATGCTGCTGGCCACGCTGTCGTGGTCGCTCTACAGCTGGCTGCTGGTGCGCACGGTCGGGCCGGCCGGCGTGCGCGGTGACTGGGCCGCATTCCTGATGGCGCAAATGGTGTTCGGCCTGGGCTGGTCGGGCCTGATGGCAGGCGGCGAATGGGCGCTGGGCGCGCACCACATCGCCTGGGGCTGGCCGCTGGCGCTGGCACTGGCCTACATCGCCGTTGGGCCGGCCATCGTGGCGTACCGCTGCTGGGGCATGGGCGTGCAGCGCGTGGGACCGGCCGTGGCGGGGTTTTTTGCCAACCTCACGCCGCTGTTTGCGGCGCTGCTGTCGGCGGCCTTTCTGGGCGAGTTGCCCCACGCTTACCATGCCGTGGCCTTTGCGCTGATCGTCGGCGGGATCGTGGTGTCTTCGCGGCGCTGAGGACACCCTGCGCACGCAGCCTGCTTACACACCAAAAACGGCCAAAACGCTTACCCCGTCAGCGCTGACAGCTATCAATTTAGTTGTTTTCGGCGCCGGCACGGCGCGGCGCCAGCAGCAGCGCTTCGAAGTCCTGTACCGGCGTCGGCCGGCCCAGCAGGTAGCCCTGGAACAGCCTGCAGCCGTAGCGCGCCAGGAAGTCCTTTTGCGCCGTGGTCTCCACGCCCTCGGCAATGACCTCCAGCCCCAGGTTGCCCGCCATGCCGATGATGGTCTGCACGATGACATCGTCGTTGGGGCGCACGCCCAGGTTGCGCACGAACGACTGGTCGATCTTGAGTTCGTGCAGCGGCAGCCGCGTAAGGTAGGCGAGCGACGACTGCCCAGTGCCGAAGTCATCGACCGAGAAGCGCACGCCTTTGGTGCGCAGCAGGTGCATCTTGGCAATGGTGTCGTCCACGTTGTCGAGCACCAGCGATTCGGTCAGCTCCAGCTGCAGCAGGTGCGGCCGGATGCCGGCCTTCTGCATCGCGCCGATGACCTGCTGGGCAAAGCCGGGCTGGCGAAACTGGCGCGCGCTCACGTTCACCGCCACCTGCACCTGACACAGCCGTGCATCGCCCTGCCACGCCGCCAGCTGCTGGCAGGCGGTGCGCAGCACCCAGTCGCCGAGCGCTACGATCAGGTCGCTGTCTTCGGCCACCGGAATGAATTCCGCCGGCGAGACCATGCCGCGGCGCGGGTGCTGCCAACGCAGCAGCGCCTCGGCGCCGACGATGCGGCCGTCGAGCGTGAACTGCGGCTGGTAGTGCAGCGCCAGCTGGTCGCGCTCGATCGCCAGCTGCAGGTCGGCCTCGAGCTGGGCGCGCTCGCTGATCAGGGTCTGCATCTGCGGGTCGAAAAAGCACAGCCCGTTGCCGCGCTGCGCCTTGACCTGGTACATCGCGATGTCCGCCTGCTTGAGCAGCTCGGCGGCCGACTGCTCGGCGTGGCCAAACAGCGTGGCGCCGATGCTGCAGGTGCCATGGTGCGAATGCGTGCCCAGCGTGTAAGGCCGCCCCAGGCTCAGCAGCACCTTCTCGCCGACCCGCTGCGCCTGCGCCGCGGCCTCGCCGCTGTGGGCCGACAGCTCGGTGAGCATAACCACGAACTCGTCGCCGCCCAGCCGCGCCACGGTGTCGGACTCGCGCAGCGCGGTCTGGATGCGCATGGCCACCTGCAGCAGCAGCTGGTCGCCCACCTCGTGGCCCTGGGTGTCGTTGAGCACCTTGAAATGGTCGAGGTCGAGGAACAGCACCGCGCCCAACTGCCCCGAGCGCGCGGCATTCACCGTGGCCTGTCCCAGGCGGTCGAGCAGCAGGCGCCGGTTGGGCAGGCCGGTGAGCGGGTCGTAGAAGGCCAGGCTTTCGATTTCGGCGCTGGCACGGCGCAGGTCCGTGACATCGTGGTAGGTGATCACGAGCCCGCCCTCGGGCGTGGCGCGTTCGGTGATCTGGATGCAGCGGCCATTGGGCAGGTTCTGCTCCAGGGGCCCCGAGAGAACGCGCTGCGCGGCCAGCCGCTGCTCCACCCAGCGCTGCTGCTCGGCCGCACTGGCGCCGGGCAGGTGGTGGCGCACGGTGGCCTCGAGCACCGCGCGGAACGGCAGTTGCGGCGCCATCATGCCGGCCAGCCAGGTGAAGATTTCCTCAAAGCGGTGGTTCCACTGCAGCACGCGGTGCTGCGGATCGAGCAGCACGAAGCCGCTGACCATGGATTCGAGCGCCTGGTCCAGCGTGGCCTTGGACTGTGCGATGGCCAGCCGGGCGCCCGTGGTGCGCTGCAGGTAGGCCACCGCAAAGCCCGCGGCCAGCAACACCATGAGGCCAAAGGCCAGCGACACCGCGATGATGGCGGTGCGCTCGGTCTGCCAGTTGGCCAGCGCCGCCTGCTCGGGGAGACTGGCCGAAATCCACAGGTCCGGGTAGAGGAGGGGCCGCGCGACCACCAGCGCCGGCGCGGCGCTCAGGCGGGCGGCCATGTCCCAGGCCGGCGGCGCCTGGGCCGCGAGCGCCAGCGGAGGCGCACGCGCCGGGGCGTCGCCGGGATCGGGCACGCCCAGCAGCAGCTGGCCGCTGCTGCGCTCGAGCGCCACCTCCATGCCGTCAATCGACACGCCCTGGGTGAGCACGGCCACCAGCATGCCCGTCGGCACCTCGGCCACCGCCAGCACGCGGGCGCCGTCGGCCAGGCGCAGGGAGCGGGCGAAATACAGCACCCGCTCCGCGCTGGCCAGGCTCACCGCGGGGGCGCTGACCACCAGGGTCGGCATGGGCGGCGCCAGCACCTCGGCCACAAAGCCCTCGGGCAGGCGCAGTGACAGGCGGGCGCCCGCGGCGTCCGACGAGGCCAGCACCTGGCCGCGCGCATTGAGCAGCGTCACCGAACGCACCATGAGGTTCTGGCGCATGGTGGCGCGCAGCAGCGCACTGGTGGCACCGGAGTGGATCCATTCGGCCTGGGTGCGGGACAGCCCCAGCAGGTCGCCGGTGCTCGCGAGCATCACATCGATGGCCAGGAAGGAGCGGTTGAGCGCGGCCTCGGCGCCCGCCACGAAGCGGGTGACTTGCGCCTCGCTGTCGCCCAGCTCGGCCTGCCGCGTCTTCCACACCAGCGACGCCGACGCCAGCGCCAGCGCCAGCAAGAAGGCACCGGCCAGGGCCGACACCGTGGGTCCGATCCGGGAGGGCGCGGGGGGCGTCACGGCGTGGCGGGCAGCGCAATGCCCCGCGCCTCCCCGATGGTGTATTTCCACAGGTCCGCGCACCCGTCGGCGCAGCGCATCAGCCAGCGCGGCAGCACGGTGGCACGGAAGATCTCGACACGGCGGCGCTCGTCCTGGGCCGACACCGGCACCAGCGCCATGGCCCCCTTGGCTGCGCTGGCGCAGCTGGGCGCGCCGCTGTGGCAGGCCAGGCTCTCGGTGGTCTCACGCTCGGACTCGCGCCATATCCGCGCTTCCAGGCGCGGCAGTTCGCGCCGCAGCACAGCGCGCAGCTCGGGCGGCAGCGCATCCCAGGCGTTGCGGTTGGCACCAAAAATGGCCAGGCCCCAGTTCAAGGGCATGGCGTACAGGTGGCTGGTCAGCGTGTGCAGGCCCACCGCGCGGCCCGAGGTGGTGCCCGTGATGGCGCATTCGATGTTGCCCGACTGCAGGGCGCCGGCGATCTGGGCAAAGCTGGTGTGCACCGCCACACCGCCCACGGCGCCCACGAAGTCGGCCTGGGTGGTGGACGACACGCGCGTGCGCCGCCCCGCCAGGTCGGCCAGCGCGGTCAGCGGCCGCTTGCAAAAAAGCACCTGTGCGGGATAGACGTAGATGGCCAGCGCTTCCACGCCATGGCGCTCGCGCAGCGTCTTTTCAAGGTAGGGGCGAAAGGCCGCCACGCTGGCGCGCAGGCTGGCCATGTCGGGGTTCAGGCCTGCGAGGTCGGGCGCGGTGTACTGCGGGTACTGCGTCGCCATGGCGCTCATGAGCATGGTGCCAAAGGGCACCACGCCCAGCTGCAGCAGGCGCAGCATTTCGACGTCCGGAACACCCGCGCGGTCGAACGGCACGATGTCGGCGGTGAAGCGCCCGCCACTGAGGCGCGCGAGCTCCTGGGTCCAGAAGGGCTGCTCCCAGCGCGTGAACTGGTTGACTCCCGCGAGCCCCCCCACGACGCGCAGGCGCAGCACCGCGGCGTCCGGCGCTGGCGCGGGCACTTGCGCCGGGGCCCCCATCGCTGCCAGCAGCAGGGCGCTGCACAGCGCGGCGTGGCGCAGCCAGGACATTCGCAAGCGGGGCAGAAGCAGCATGGATGTTTCCGGGGTGCTCACCCGCGGCACCGGAGGCCGCGGCGAAAGTGACACATGTTTAACACGTTGCGACGTTATGGGCCGCAGAGTAACAAAAAAGTGGAAGCTCCGGGAATGGGGGTGAGCCCGCACCTCGGTGCCCCCTGCGCCGTGGAATCCAGCGCAGGCGCCGGCCCGGCGCCTCTGGGCTCAGAACGCGCCAGCGTAGGCCCCACCGTCGGCCAACACGTTCTGCCCCGTGATGTAGCCCGCGTGCACGCTGCACAGGAAGGCGCAGATGGCGCCGAATTCCTGCGGCTGGCCAAAGCGGCCGGCCGGGATCTGCGCCTCCTGGGCCTGGCGCACCGCATCGACCGCGCGGCCCGAGCGCTCGGCGGCCGCCTGCAGCGTCGCGGCCAGGCGGTCGGTGTCGAACTTGCCAGGCAGCAGGTTGTTGAGCGTCACGCCTTTGCCGGCGATGCTGCTGCGCGCCGCACCCGCCACGAAGCCCGTCAGGCCGCTGCGCGCGCCGTTGGACAGGCCCAGGATGTCGATGGGCGCCTTCACCGCGCTCGACGTGATGTTGACGATGCGGCCAAAGCCGCGCGCCGCCATGCCATCCACCGTGGCGCGGATCAGCTCGATGGGCGTGAGCATGTTGGCGTCCAGCGCACGCAGCCAGGCCGCCCGGTCCCAGTCGCGGAAATCGCCCGGCGGCGGACCGCCGGCGTTGGTGACGACGATGTCAAAGCCCTGCCCCGGTCCGCCGGGCACGCTGAAGGCGGCGGCGCGGCCCTCGGCGGTGGTGATGTCGGCGGCGACGCTCAGCACCAGCGGCGCCGGGTCTTTTTGGCCTCTGGCGCTGGCTGCATCTGCGCCCATAGCTCTCAAATCAGAAGCAGCTGCGGACAATGCCCCGGCCTGGCGCGCATTGACGACCAGGTTCACGCCCTCGCGCACCAGCGCCTGCGCGCAGCCCAGCCCCAACCCTTTGCTGGCGCCGCAGACCAGCGCCCATTTGCCTGCAATTCCCAGATCCATACATTCCTCCGTTCATAGGCTGGCAGCGCCAGCGTTCCACTCCCCTCTCGCGGCACGCCGCGCGCTCAGGCCTGCGGCCGGCGCGCCGTGCGCGAGAAGACAAAAATTCCGGCGATCACCAGCGCCGTGCCGGCCGCCACCCAGGCGGTGAAAGGCTCGCCCAGCAGCCACACGCCCATCAGGATGGTCGACATCGGACCGACCATGCCGGTCTGCGCGGCGGCGCTGGCCCCGATGCGCTCGATCGCCATCATCACCATCAGCACCGGCGCGGCGGTGCACAGTGTGGCGTTGAGCACCGACAGCCACACCACCTCGGGCGCCACCAGCGCGGCCGACAGCGGCCGCAGCAATGCGAACTGCAGCAGGCAGCACAGGCACGCCACCGTGGTGGCCAGCCCCACCAGGCGCAGCGCGCCCAGGCGCTGCACCATCTCGCCGCTGTAGACCATGTAGATCGCGTAGCTCACCGCGCTCAGGAACACCAGCAGTGCGCCCCAGGCGGCGTTCGCGCCCTGGCCCTGTGACTCCTGCCCGAACACCAGCACCACGCCGCAGTAGCTGATGGCCGTGCCCAGCACCTGCTGCCAGCGGATGGTGCGGCCGTACAGCAGCCAGCCCAGCCCCATGACGATGGTCGGGTTGAGGTACAGAATCAGGCGCTCGAGGCTGGCGCTGATATAGGCCAGGCCGGCAAAGTCGAGAAAGCTCGCCAGGTAGTAGCCCGACACCCCCAGGCCCAGCACCCCCCACCAGTCCCTGCGCGAGAGCGGCGGCTTGCCCCGGCTGGCCCAGCAGGCCATGGCCGCAAAGATCGGCAGGGCAAACAGCATGCGGTACATGATCAGCGTGACCGCGTCCACGCCGTGGCGGTAGGCGAGCTTGACGATGATGGCCTTGCCACTGAAGGCGATGGCCCCGAGGACTGCGAGGGCGATGCCGAGTGCTACGTTTTTACTAGCTTCTGGCGCTTGACTGGCTTGGGCTGAAGGCACTTTTGATATTTATTCGTGGAGAACAATGGCGGGCAACGGCGCGGCGGTGCCGCGCTCATGCACCCGGATGGAACATGCGCTGGTGCAGCCGGCGCAGCGACCCCCACACGGCGAGCGCCACCACCGGAATGGCGATGGCGGCCGTGGTCTCCGGCGCCAGCGGCCAGCCCAGCGGCTGCGCGCCCTTGGCCAGGTAGCTCACCAGCCCGACGATGTAATAGGTGATGGCCGCCACCGACAGCCCCTCGACGGTGGACTGCAGCTGCAGCTGCAGCCCCTGGCGCTGGTTCATGGTGGCCAGCAGCGCCTGGCTGCTTTGCTGCTGCTCGATCTCGACGCGCGTGCGCAGCAGGTTGCTCATGCGCGAGACGCGCTGCGACAGCGCCTCCTGGCGCCGCGCCGCCCACTCGCAGGTGCTGCGCGCGGGGCTCAGGCGCCGGTCCATGAACTCGCGGATGGTCTGCAGGCCCGCCAGGCGCGATTCGGCCAGGTCGGCAATGCGCAGGTCGACCAGTTCGAAATACGCCTTGCTGGCCGAAAAGCGCGAATGCGTGGCCGCGTACTGGCTCTCGACCTGGCCGGCCAGGCGCGTGAGCCGGTCCAGCAGCGCCGGCTCGGCATGGCGGTTGGCGGTGCGGATGGCGTCGGCCAGCTCGGCCAGCTCGCGCTCGGCGCTGGCCAGCTCGGCGGCGGCGCCGCGCGCGGCGGGCAGGCCCAGCAGCGCGGCCATGCGGTAGGTCTCGACCTCGAGCAGGCGCTGCACCAGCCGGCCCAGGCGCCGCGGCGCCATGCGGCCGGCCAGCAGCACCATGCGCGAAGAGCCGTCGGGGTGGAGCGCGAAGTCGGTGTAGACCTCGCCGTGGCCGTCGGCCACGGTCGAGGCCACCAGGGTGTCCTCGTGCAGCACCTGGGGCACCAGCGCGCCCGCGCCAAAGGTCTGGGTGGACAGCACCCACAGGTTCAGGCTGCACAGGCACTGCCCCGGCAGCGCAGCCAGCCATTCGCGCGGCACGGCGGCGGCGGCGCCCACGGGCTCGCGTTCGCCAAAGCCCTCGGCCTGCGTGGGCACCATGAAGGTCCAGGTCACGAACTCGGTGTGCAGCTCCCAGCGCAGGCGGAAAGCGCCCAGGTCCATGCGCAGGTGCGTGGTGTGCGCATCGGGCAAGGCCAGGTGGCGCTCACGCAGCAGCGCCGCCAGGTGGGCACGGCTGGCCTCGCGCCCCGCCGCATCGGCCAGCATGACGATGTGCGCGATGGCCAAAGGCGCGGCCATCGACTCGGGGGGGCGCGCATGGATTTCGTTGTGCAACAGCACCCGCTGGGGGTGCTGCGGTGGCGTCAGGGCAAGGGGCATGGGCAGAGACCTGTAGAGCCCGCTATTGTGGCGGCGTTCTCCGGCCCCGCAGGCGAACCGAGCGCACCCGGCGCGGCAAAAAAAAACGGCACCCGAAGGTGCCGTTGTGTGTGCACGGGCCATGCCCGCCTGCGTCAGTCCTCGACGAAGGCTTCTTCGCGCTTGTTCTTCACTGCGGGCAGCAGCACGATGATCAGCAGGATCACGGCGGCCACCAGCATGCCGGCGGAGATCGGACGCGTCACGAAAACGCTCCAGTCACCACGCGAGAGCAGCAGCGCACGGCGCAGGTTCTCTTCCATCATTGGCCCCAGGATGAAGCCCAGCAGCAGCGGCGCAGGCTCAGTGCCGAGCTTGTGGAAGATGTAGCCCACCAGACCGAAGATGCCCACCAGCCACACGTCGAACGTGTTGTTGTTGGTGCCATACACCCCCACCGCGCAGAACAGCACGATGGACGGGAACAGCCAGCGGTAGGGCACCGTGAGCAGCTTGATCCAGATGCCGATCAGCGGCAGGTTCAGGATGATCAGCATCGCATTGCCGAGCCACATCGAGGCGATCAGGCCCCAGAACAGCTCGGGGTTGCTGGTCATCACCTGGGGGCCAGGCTGGATGTTGTGGATGGTCATCGCGCCCACCATCAGCGCCATCACGGCGTTGGGCGGAATGCCCAGCGTCAGCAGCGGGATGAAGGAGGTTTGCGCACCCGCGTTGTTGGCGGCTTCAGGCGCGGCCACACCGCGGATGTTGCCCTGGCCGAACGGCACCTCGCCGGCACGCAGCTTGGTCTTCTTCTCGATCGTGTAGGCGGCAAAAGCCGACAGCAGCGCACCGCCACCGGGCAGGATACCCAGGGCCGAGCCCAGCGCGGTGCCGCGCAGCACGGCGGGGATCATGCGCTTGAAGTCTTCCTTGGTCGGCATCAGGCCCTGCACCTTGGCGGTGAACACTTCGCGTTCGTCTTCGGGCTTGGACAGGTTGGCGATGATTTCGCCGTAGCCGAACACGCCCATGGCGATCACGACGAAGTTCAGTCCGTCGGTCAATTCAGGGATGTCGAAGCTGTAGCGGGCCACGCCCGAGTTCACGTCGGTGCCGACCAGGCCCAGCAGCAGGCCCAGCACGATCATGGCCACGGCCTTGAGCAGCGAGCCCGAGGCCAGCACCACGGCGCCGATCAGGCCCAGGGTCATCAGCGAGAAGTATTCGGCCGGGCCGAACTTGAAGGCGATTTCGGTCAGCGGCGGCGCAAAGGCCGCCAGGATCAGCGTGCCCACGCAACCGGCGAAGAACGAGCCCATGCCCGCTGCCGCCAGCGCCGGCCCCGCCCGGCCCTTGCGCGCCATCTGGTAGCCGTCGATCACGGTCACCACCGACGAGGATTCGCCCGGCAGGTTCACCAGGATGGCGGTGGTCGAGCCACCGTATTGCGCGCCGTAGTAGATACCAGCCAGCATGATCAGCGCGGCCACCGGGGGCAGCGCGTAGGTCGCGGGCAGCAGCATGGCGATGGTGGCTACCGGGCCGATGCCGGGCAGCACGCCGATCAGCGTGCCCAGCAGGCAGCCGATGAAGCAGTAGATGAGGTTCTGAAACGTGAAGGCGACGCCGAAGCCCATCGCCAAGTGATCAAACAATTCCATGGTCGGTACTCTCGCTTAACCCGAAATGAAGCTAGGCCACACGGGGAACTGCAATTTCAGTGCCCACACGAAAGCCACGTAACTACCAATCGCCAAAACGGTGGCGAGAACGAACACCGACTTGGCATGGAACTGGTCACCTGCCAGGCTGGCGATGAACGTCAGGCCGTAGATGGCGACGATCAGGCCCATGGCGGGAACACCGATGCTTGGCAAACCGGCCAACAGGATGCCGAAGGCGAAGTTGGAGGCCAGGATGAAGAAGATCTGCTTCCATGCCCACTTGCCCACCTTGTCGCCGTCCTCGGTTTCCACCACGGTCGCCTTGAAGGTGATGATCACCCCCAGGATGGCCAGCAGGATGCCCAGGATCAGCGGAAAGTAGCCGGGTCCCATGCGGGCGCCCGAGCCGACGTTATAGGTGGTGGCACCTATGGCAAAAGCCCCTCCGACGCCCATGAACATGAGGCCGGAAAAGAAGTCTTTTTGACTCTTGATTTTCACAAAAATGTCCCCCAGAAGGAAATCACAAGCGAACGATTTTGCGTTCGATTGGGGGCACTTTCGATGTGGATTCCACCTACAGGTGGTCTAAGCGTTTACCCTAGGAAACACCTCTTACTGGGGCGGCGGCGTGGCCGCAATGACCTCGTCGAGCGTGGTCAGCCCCTGCGCCACGCGCAGCGCGCCGGCCATGCGCAGCGGGCGCATGCCATCGTGCACGGCCTGGCGACGCAGCGCGTCGATCGACGGCTCGCGCGTGATGCCGTCCTTGAGCGCCTCGCTCACCGTGAGCAGTTCGTACAGCCCCATGCGGCCGCGGAACCCCGTCATGCGGCAGTCCACGCAGCCCACGGCCTTGAAGGGCCGGTATTCGCCGGAAAGCTTCCAGGGCTTGACGGCTTCGGCCAGCACCTGGGCCGAGGCCTCGGGGTCGGGCTGCTTGCACTGTTTGCACAGCGTGCGCACCAGGCGCTGCGCCAGCACGCCGAGCAGCGTCGCGTTGATCAGGTAGTTGGGTACGCCCAGCTCCATCAGCCGCGTGACGGCGCTGGGCGCGTCGTTGGTGTGCAGCGTCGAGAACACCAGGTGGCCGGTGAGCGCAGCCTGCACCGCCATCTCGGCCGTCGGCAGGTCTCGGATCTCGCCGACCATGATGATGTCGGGGTCCTGGCGCATGAGGGCGCGCACGCCCTCGGAGAAGCTGAAGTCGAGCTGCGGCTGCACCTGCGTCTGGTTGAAGCTCGGCTCGATCATCTCGATCGGGTCTTCGACGGTGCTGACGTTGACCTCTTCGGTTGCCACGCGCTTGAGCGTGGAGTACAGCGTGGTGGTCTTGCCCGAGCCCGTGGGCCCGGTCACCAAAATGATGCCGTGCGGGCGCGCGATAAGCGCCTCCCAGCGCTGCGAGTCGTGCGGCGAGAAGCCCAGCGCATCGAGGTCCTTGAGCGCCGTGTCGGGGTCGAAGATGCGCATCACCATCTTCTCGCCGAAGGCCGTGGGCAGCGTGGACAGGCGCATCTCCACCTCGTCGCCGCGCGGGTTGCGCGTCTTGATGCGGCCGTCCTGCGGCCGGCGCTTTTCGACCACGTCCATGCGCCCGAGCAGCTTGATGCGCGCCACCATGGCGCTCATCACGCCCATCGGCATCTGATAGACCGGGTGCAGCACGCCGTCGATGCGAAAGCGGATCACGCCCTGCTCGCGCCGGGGCTCGAGGTGGATGTCGCTGGCGCGCTGGTCGAACGCGTACTGCCACAGCCAGTCGACCACCTTGACGACACCCTGGTCGTTGGCGTCGAGCTGCTTGTGCGTCTTGCCGAGCTCGACAAGCTGCTCGAAGCTGCTCGCGCCGGCGCTGCCGCCGGCCTTTTGCGCTGCGCGCACGGACTTGGCGAGCGCAAAAAATTCCACCGTGTAGCGCTGGATGTCCTGTGGGTTGGCCAGCACGCGGCGCACCGGGCGGCGCGCCTGGCGCTCGACCTCGGCCACCCAGTCGGTGACGAAGGGCTCGGCCGTGGCCACCACCACCTCCTGCGCCGTGACCTGCACCGGCAGCACCTTGTGGCGCTCGGCGTAGCTGGCGCTCATGGTGTCGGCGACCTTGCCGACGTCCACCTTGAGCGGGTCTATGCGCAGGTAGGCCAGGCCGCAGCGCTGCGCGAGGTACTCGGTCAGCATCTCGGTATCGAGCGGCTTGCCGTCGCTGGCGCGCGCCATGGCCACGCTGGCCAGGCGCACCAGCGGGTGCTGGCGGCTCTCGGCCTGCGCGCAGCGCGCCACGGTGCGCTGCGCCTCCTCGGGGGCGATCACGCCGTCGGCGTGCAGCCAGTCGACGATGCGGCGCCAGTCCAGCGCCCCGGCAAAAGAAGGCGCAGCTGCAGCCTGCAGGGGAGCGTGGGCAGAGGTCATCGGAGGTCCGGAAAATGGAAGGGCCACCCCGGCATCAGCCGGCCACGGGCTTGAACACGCGCATCCACTTGGCGGCCGGCAGGTCCCAGCGTGCCTGGATGGCTTCGGCGCGCACCTGCAGCTCGGCGCGCTTGGGGTGCGTGGGCGTACGCTGCGCGAGCACCACGGTGTTGCCCTCGCGCGTGGGCTTGAAGGTCCAGAGCGCGTCTTCGCCAAACACGGTGGCCATCTTTTCGAGGCTCTCGCCGTAGCTCGCCGCGCGGCCAAACAGGTTCACCGTCATGGCGCCGTCGTCGCTGAGCAAGGCGCGGCAGTCGGCATAGAACTCTGCGCTGTCGAGCACCGGCGCGGCCGCGTTGTGGTCGTACAGGTCGACCGCCAGCGCATCGACCGTGCCGTGCCACATCGGATTGCGCACCTCCTGCGCGGCATCGGCCAGCACCACGCGCAGCGTGGGGCCGTCGGGCGGCAGCTTGAACCACGAGCGGCACACCGCCAGCACCTGCGGGTTCAGTTCGATGGCGGTGCTGCACATGCGCAGCTTCTTGTGGCAGAACTTGGTGATCGCGCCTGCGCCCAGGCCCAGCTGCATGGCATGGCGCTCGGCCACGCTGGCAGGCTCGACAAACAGCAGCCAGGCCATCATGCGCTGCACGTATTCGAGTTCGATCTCGAACGGCTCCTTGACGCGCATGGAGCCCTGGATCCAGGGCGTGCCCAGGTGCAGGTGGCGCACCTCGCCGTCGTCGGAGACGGTGACTTCGGGCAGTTCGGCGGGGTCGGAAGAAGGGGAGGAAGAAATTTTTTTGCTGCGGGCCATTCGTTCTCGATTCAAAGCAGTCCGTGCGCCGCCATGACCTCGGCCCAGGCCTGGCGCTTGCGCTCGAAGCTCCACGATGCATTCGCGGGGCTGGTGGAAGGGAGCTTGTACACCGGCACGCCCAGCGCCGCCGTGGCGCGCGCGTGCTTGAAGCTCTCGCCGCCATTGTGGGCGATGGCCGCCAGGCGCGGGCAGCGCACGCGCAATGCGGCGAAATCGTTGACCTCGGCATGGCGGATCTGCGCATCGAGGCTGCCTTCGCGCTCGCAGGCGCCGTACACATCCCACAGGCCCAGGCCGCGTGCCAGCAGCCAGCCGCAGCGACCGGAGTAATCGGCGCGGCCGGGCATCGGGTGCTGGGGCCACAGCGCCTGCAGGATGCACCAGAAATGGTTTTGCGGATGCCCGTAGTACTGCTGCGCGCGCAGCGAGGCCGCGCCCGGAAAGCTGCCCAGCACCAGCAGCACGGTGCCGGCACCGACCACGGGCGCGAGGCCCACCAGCCGGGACGCAGCAGCGGGCGCCGCAGGAGCGGAAGCGGAAAAAGTCATGGAGCGTGGCCTTTTTTACGGATGGGCTGGACCGAGGAAACTACATTATTCATAGCTACAAGCGCTTTCCCATCATGCGTTAGAGGCACTTTTCACCGATATTTCAAACCGCCCCTGCAAGCGCGGCAGCGCCGCCAGCGCATTGGCGCCGGTCTGCTGCGCCAGCGCAGCCAATGGCATGCCGCGCAAGCCGGCCAGTTGCTGCGCGATGCGCGGCAGCTCGGCCGGGGCGTTGCGGCCCTGGGGCGCGCCAAAGGCGCGCTCGGCGGCGGTGCGGTAGATCCAGTGCGGCGGCATGTCGGGCGAGTCGGTCTCGAGCACCAGCGCTTCGGGCGGCAGCTCGGTGGCCAGGCGGCGCAGCTGCAGCGCGCGCTCGAACGTCAATGCGCCGCCAAAGCCGAGCTTGAAGCCGAGCGCAATGAAGGCGCGCGCCTGCTGCAGGCTGCCGTTGAAGGCGTGCGCAATGCCGCCCTGCACCGGCACCTCGCGCAGGCCCTTGAGCAGCCGGTCTGCCGAGCGGCGCACGTGCAGGACCACCGGCAGATCGAAGCGCCGCGCCAGCTGCAGCTGGGCGCGGTAAAAGCGCTCCTGGCGCGCAGGATCGAGGCCTTTGACAAAGTAGTCCAGGCCCATCTCACCGATGGCAACGAGACGCGGGTCCGCGCGGTGCTGCTGCAGCTCCTGCGCCAGGCGCTCCAGATCGTCTTCGGCGGCGGTGCCCGTACACAGCGGGTGGATGCCCAGCGCATAGCTGTCACCGTGCCGGTTCGCTAGCTCCCGCACGGCGGCCCAGTTACCGGGCGCCACCGCCGGAATCACGCAGTGCACCACGCCACGGTCACGGGCCTGCTGGCGCACCACGTCGCGGTCGGCGTCGAACTCGGGGGCGTCCAGGTGGCAATGGGTGTCGATCCAGGCGGTCATTCGGCCATGATGCACGAGAACGCGGTCTCTCCCGCCCCGGGGAATGCATCCGGCTGCAATACGTGCTAACGTGAAAACCATACGCTCGTTCGCGGCGCAGTAGAAAAGGTGACAGGATGCCTCGGCCCGCCCTCTACAGCAATTCCCGCGCCGCCCGCCGCCCTGTGGCGCACGACGCGGCCGCAGCGGATGCTGCGCCCGCCGCGGAGCCGGCCGCCGCTGAAGGCGACAACGCGCCGCAAGCGGTTTCTCCCGCCCCGTCAGCACTGTCGCGCCGCCACGCGCGGGCACTGTGGTCCATGATCGCCGTGCTGTGCGTGCTTTTGGCGGCCAGTCTGGGGCTGCAGCAGCGGCCGGCGCCCCAACGGATCACGCAAAAGGACATCGACGCCGCCGTTTTGCGCACCCTGGAGACCACCACCCCGCCCTCGGCCGCGGCCCGGGCCGTCGACGCGATCGCACCCTCGGTGGTCCGGGTCGTCGGCTATCGCATCTCGGGCAATGGCAAGGAGGAAGTGGGGCGCAGCGTGGGCACCGGCGTCGTCATCGTCGACAAGGGCATCATCCTGACCAATCTGCACGTGGTGCTGGGTGCAGACCGCATCGTGGTGACCTTTCACGACGGCCTGGAAACCGCCGCCAGCATCACCGGCGCCCAGCCCGAGAACGACCTGGCGGTGCTCCAGGCGCACAAGGTGCCCGACGACCTGGCCGCCGCCCCGCTGCGCTCCACCCAGGATCTGCGCCCTGGCGACCATGTGGTGGCGGTAGGCTTCCCGTTCGGCATCGGCCCATCGGCCTCTGCCGGCGTGGTCTCGGGTCTGCAGCGCGAATTCACCTCACCCGAAGGCAACCGACAGCTCAGCAACCTGATCCAGTTCGACGCCGCGGTCAACCCCGGCAATTCGGGCGGTCCGCTGGTCACGCTCGATGGCGCGGTGGTCGGCATCGTCACCGCCATCCTCAACCCGACGCCGGCGCGGACCTTCATCGGCATCGGTTTCGCCGTACCCATCGAGCACGCAGCGTCGGCCGTGGGCATGCCGCCGTTCTGATCCCCTTCGACCGACCTTGACCGAGGAGCACCATGGAATTCATCCCATCGCCCAACACAACGAAT
Organism: Acidovorax sp. SRB_24; assembly: GCF_012931925.1. Classification (NCBI taxonomy): domain Bacteria; kingdom Pseudomonadati; phylum Pseudomonadota; class Betaproteobacteria; order Burkholderiales; family Comamonadaceae; genus Acidovorax; species Acidovorax sp. SRB_24. The sequence continues at coordinate 10,519 of NZ_MWOM01000004.1, read as the reverse complement.
GCCGCCACCGCCACCTTGATGGAACAGGTGCTCTACGAGGTCAAGCGGGTGGTGGTCGGACAGGACCGTTTCCTGGAACGCGTCATGGTGGCGATGCTCGCCCAGGGCCACCTGCTGGTCGAGGGCGTGCCCGGCCTGGCCAAGACTCTGACCGTGAAGACGCTGGCCTCCACCATCCAGGGCAGCTTCAAGCGCATTCAGTTCACGCCCGACCTGGTGCCCGCCGACCTGGTCGGAACGCGCATGTACAACCAGCGGACGGGCGAATTCAGCACCGCGCTCGGGCCCGTGTTCACGCACCTGCTGCTGGCCGATGAGATCAACCGGGCACCGGCCAAGGTGCAAAGCGCCCTGCTGGAAGTGATGCAGGAGCGCCAGGTCACGATTGCCGGCGAGACCCACCGCGTGCCCGAGCCCTTCCTCGTCATGGCAACGCAAAACCCCATCGAGACCGAGGGCACCTACGCCCTGCCCGAGGCCCAGGTGGACCGCTTCATGATGAAGGTGCTGCTGGACTACCCGAGCGAAGAAGAAGAATTCGTGATCGCCCAGCGCGCGCTCGAGTTGCCGGTGCAGGTGCTGCCGGTGGCCACCACCGCGCAGCTGGCGGCACTGCAGGCCGAGTGCCGCATGGTGTATGTCGACCCTTCCCTGCTGCAGTACGCCGTGAAGCTGGTGGCTGCCACGCGCGTGCCGGCAAAGCACGGCCTCAAGGACCTGGCGAACTACATCAGCTGCGGCGCCAGCCCCCGCGCCACCATTGCCCTGGCCGAGGGCGCCCAGGCGCTGGCCATGCTGCGCGGGCGCAACTATGTACTGCCCGAGGACATGTCCGATCTGGCCGCCGATGTGCTGCGCCACCGTGTCTCGCTGTCGTACGAGGCGCTGTCCGAAGGCCTGGATGCCGACGCCCTGGTCCGGCGCATCATGGCCAAGACCCCGGCGCCCGCGCGCCCGCTGCACCATGAGCAAAAAGCCGCCTGAACCCGCCAGCGCCGCTGTGGATACCTTGCCTACGCTGCCTGGCAAGGCAGACCGCCTGCTGCGCGAGCTCGAGTGGAAAGTCATCCGGCGCCTGGACGGTCTGCTGCAGGGCGACTACCGCACGCTGATGCGCGGCAGCGGCCTGGACCTGGCCGATCTGCGCGAATACCAGCCCCACGATGAGGTGCGCCACATCGACTGGAACGTCACGGCACGCCTGAATGCGCCCCATGTGCGGGTGTTCATGGAAGACCGCGAGATGACGGCCTGGTTCCTGCTGGATCTGAGCCCTTCCATCAACTTCGGCCCCCAGGGCCATGCCAAGCGCGACATCCTCACCGGCTTCGTGGCCGTGCTGGCGCGCCTGCTCACGCGCCACGGCAACCGGGTCGGCGCCATGCTGTACGGCGGCTCCAGCCACCAGGGCGAGCGCGCAGTGGACGCCGTGCTGCCCCCGCGCAGCAGCCGCGCCCATGTGCTGCACCTGGTGCACCTGCTGCTCGCTCCCGAGGCGGCCCCGGCGGACGCAGGTGCCGCCACCGAGCTGCACCGGTTGCTGCAGACCGGTGTTGCCAACCTGCGCCGCCGCGCCACGGTGTTCGTGGTGTCCGACTTCATCAGCGCTCCCGGCTGGGAGAAGCCCCTGGCCGAGCTTGCGCAGCGCCACGACGTGGTGGCGCTGCGGCTGCTGGATCCGCTGGAGCTCACCTTGCCCGACCTCGGCCTCATCACCCTGCGCGATGCCGAAAGTGGCGAGCAGCTGCACGTCGATACGCACGACACCGCTTTTCGCCGCCGCTTTGCCCGGCTGGCCGCCGAGCGCGAAGCGGCGCTGCGCGAAGGCCTGGCGCGCGCCGGCGCCGATACGCTCGAGCTGTGCACCGACGACGACCTGGTCGACGCACTGCTGCGTTTCATGGACCTGCGCCGGCACCGCGTCCGGGCGCCGCGCAGCGGCACGCCGCTGGCAGCCGCGCCCGTGGCCAGCGCGGCCTGACCCACGCCACCGCCATCTAGGACCCGCACCATGGTTTTCCTCTGGCCCACCCTGCTCTGGTTGCTGCTGCTCGCGCCGCTCCTGGTGCTGCTGTACTGGTGGTTGCTGCACCGGCGCAAGAAAAATGCCGTGAGCTACTCCAGCCTGTCGCTGGTGCGCGAGGCGCTCGGGCCCGGCCAGCGCCTGCGGCGCCACATCCCGCCGGCCCTGTTCCTGCTGGCGCTGATCGCCCTGCTGCTGGCAGCCGCCCGGCCTCTGGCCGTGATCACCCTGCCTTCGCAGGAACAGACCATCATGCTGGCCATGGACGTCTCAGGCAGCATGCGCGCCACCGACGTGGAGCCCGACCGCATCACCGCCGCCCAGAACGCCGCCAAGGCGTTCATTGCCGAGCTGCCACGCCACGTGCGCGTGGGCATCGTCGCCTTTGCCGGCAGCGCCCAACTGGCGCAGCTGCCCACGCAAAGCCGCGAGGACCTGGTCAAGGCCATCGACAGCTTTCAGCTGCAGCGCGGCACGGCCACGGGCAACGGCATCATGCTTTCCCTGGCCACCCTCTTTCCCGACGCCGGCATCGACATTTCGGCCCTGGGGGGCCAGCAGGCCATGCGGGCCCGGCCCATCAACGAGATTGACAAGCCGCAGGACCCCGCCAAGTCCTTCAAACCGGTGCCACCGGGGTCCTACAACTCGGCCGCCATCATCATGCTGACCGACGGCCAGCGCACCACCGGCGTGGATCCGCTGGAAGCCGCCAAGTGGGCCGCCGACCGGGGCGTGCGCGTGTACACCGTGGGCGTGGGCACGCTGCAGGGCGAAACCATCGGCTTCGAAGGCTGGTCGATGCGCGTGCGGCTCGATGAGGAAACCCTCAAGGCCGTGGCGGCGCGCACCAATGCCGATTACTTTCATGCGGCCTCGGCCGACGATCTCAAGAAGGTCTATGCCACCCTGAGCTCGCGCTTGACGGTTGAGAAGAAGGAAACGGAAATCTCCTCCCTGCTAGCACTCGCGGGTGCGGCGCTGGCCCTGCTGGCGGCAGCACTTTCGGTGTGGTGGTACGGGAGGGTGATGTAGGCCCCGGGCAGCGCAGACGCAAGCGTCGCGCCGGTCCAGAAGCGGCGTGGCGTGAACCCAAAGGAGACTGTGATGCGTTCTCTGACCAAAGCGTCAGCGCTGGTGCTGCTCACCCTCGCGGCCGGCATCGCGCTGGCCCATAGCTGCCCCAACGAAATGAAGGCCATCGACACCAAGCTGGCGGCCAACCCGACGCTGATCGCCGACAACGCAGCCAAGGTCAAGCAGTTGCGCGCGGACGGCGAAGTCCAGCACAAGGCCGGCAAGCACGACGGATCGTTGTGGTGGGCCTGCAGCACCTGCGCGAGCGCGGCCACGTCGCCATCGCCCGCGCGGCCCGTGTAGAGCGGATAGATGCCAATCGCATAGCTGTCGCCATGGCGCTGCGCGAGCTGGCGCACGGCCTGCGCATGGGCCAGCTCGACGCCCGGAATCACCAGGTGCTGCACGTCCTGCGCGCGCCTGCGCGCGCACCGCATCCACATCGTGCGCGAACTCGGGCGCATCGAGGTGGCAATGGGTGTCGATCCAGCACGGCATGGCGGCGATCATGCCGCAACGCGCGGGCGGCGTGCGGTGCGGTGGGCCTTCAAAGCTGCACGCGCGAGCCCAGTTCGATGACGCAGTTGTTGGGCAGCCGGAAATAGTCGGCCGCGCTCCCGGCGTTGCGCGACATGGCGGCAAACATGCGGCTGCGCCAAGGCGTCATGGCGGCACCGCCCGTCGGCACCACTAGTTCGCGGCTGAGGAAGTACGACACCTGGAAGGGGTCCAGGTCCAGTCCCTGGCCGTGGCACAGCGCCAGCGCGGCCGGAATGTCGGGCTCATCCTTGAAGCCGTAGTCCACCTGCACCTGCCAGAAGCCGCCCGGCAGGGCGGTGACGTGCACGCGCTGCTCGGCCGGCACCCAGGGCTCTTCCAGAAAACGCACCTTCAGCACCACGTTGCGCACATGCAGCACCTGGTAGTGCTTGAGGTTGTGCAGCAGCGCTGGTGGCACCATGTCGGGATGAGCCGTGGGGTAGATGGCTGTGCGCTCAGAGCGCGGCAGCGCGCCCTCGCTGGCCAGCGACGCGATGAAGGGCTGCAACTCCAGCGCTTCGGCGCGGATCTGTTCGGCCAGGCATTCGCGCCCGCGCCGCCACGTCGCCATCACGGCGAACAGCGCCAGCCCCAGCGTGAGCGGAAACCAGCCACCTTGCATGAACTTGAGCGCGCAGGAAACGACCAGCACCGCATCCACGACCAGAAACAGGCCGGTTGCGGCCAGCGCCACCGGCAGCGGATAGTGCCAGGCATGGCGCACGACGAAGAAGGTCAACACGGTGGTGATGAACATCGTGACCGTGACCGCAATCCCGTAGGCCGATGCCAGGGCCGACGAGCTGCCGAAGCCGAACACCGCCAGCAGCACGGCGACAAGCAACACCCAGTTGACGGTCGGCAGGTAGATCTGCCCCATGGCCTGCGCCGAAGTGAACTGCACGCGCATCCGCGGCAACAACCCCAGTTGGATGGCCTCCTTGGTGAGCGAGAACGCGCCCGAGATCACGGCCTGCGACGCGATCACCGAAGCGAAGGTCGCCAGCAGCACGGTGGGCAACAGCCAGGCGTCGGGGAAGAGGTGGAAGAAAGGGTTCTCCAGCGCCGCCGGGTCGCGCATCAGCAAGGCGCCCTGGCCCAGGTAGTTGAGCGCCAGCGCCGGCAGCACCAGGGCCGTCCAGGCCAGCCGGATCGGGCGCTTGCCAAAATGCCCCATGTCGGCATAGAGCGCCTCGGCGCCGGTCAGCGCCAGCACGATCGAGCCCATGACCACGAACAGCTCCCAGCCGCGCGCCTGCAGGAAGCGCACGCCGTGCACCGGGTTCAGCGCGGCCAGAATCTCCGGCATCTGGGTAATCTGCAGGCCCCCGGTGACCGCGAGCACGCCGAACCACACCAGCATCACCGGCCCGAACAGCGCCCCCACGGTCGCCGTGCCGCGGCGTTGTACTACGAACAGGGCGACCAGCACCACCGCGGAGATCGGCAGCACATAGGCCTTGAAGGCCGGCGTCGCGATCTGCAGCCCTTCGACCGCACCGAGCACCGAGATCGCCGGCGTGATGACGCTGTCGCCATAGAAGAGCGCGGCGCCGAAAACGCCCGTCAGCAGCAGCGCGCGCCGGCGCTGTGCTGTGCTGCCGGCAGCGCGCGCTGCCAGCGCGGTCAAGGCCATGATGCCGCCTTCGCCGCGGTTGTCGGCGCGCAGGATGAGCACCACGTACTTCAGCGTCACCACCAGCATCAGCATCCAGAAAATGACCGAGACGGCGCCGATGATGTCGGTGGCGTCCAGCCGCACGCCATTGGCCGGATTGAGCACCTCTTTCATGGTGTAGAGCGGGCTGGTGCCGATGTCGCCATAGACCACGCCCAGCGCCCCGAGGGTGAGCAGGCCTTGGCCCTGTCGCTGCTGGTGGGGTTGCATGTGGGCAATCGGTGGCGTAAGTCCCTGATCGTCTCGGGAATGGCCTCCAGGGTCAAGGCAGCCGCGCTTTTTTGTCAGTGCGCGGCGGTCTTGGAAAACAGCTGGATCACGGCGACGCCGGCCACGATCAGCGCCATGCCCAGCAGCGCCGGCGCGTCCACGCTCTGGCGGTACAGAACGAAGCCCGCCACCGTGACCAGCACGATGCCCAGGCCCGACCAGATGGCGTAGGCCACGCCCACGGGCACGGTCTGCAGCGTGAGCGAGAGGCAATAGAACGCCGTGCCATAGCCCGCCACCACGATGGCCGACGGCCCGAGGCGGGTGAACCCCGCGCTGGCCTTGAGCGCCGAGGTGGCGACCACCTCGGCCACGATGGCGATGCCCAGCGCGAGGTAGGCGTGCATGGCGCTTACCCCCGGGCGGCCTGCACCAGGCGGCCTGCCTCCAGGCGCAGCTGCCGGTCGCAGCGCGCGGCCAGCGTCTCGTCGTGCGTCACCATCACAAACGCCGTGCCCTGCTCGCGCGCCAGCGCCAGCATGTGCTGGAACACACCTTCGGCGGTGCTGCGGTCGAGGTTGCCGGTGGGCTCGTCGGCCAGCACGCAGGCGGGCTGCGTGACCAGCGCGCGCGCAATCGCCACGCGCTGGCGCTCGCCGCCCGAGAGCTCGGCCGGGCGGTGGTGCACGCGCTCGGTCAGGCCGACATGGGCCAGCATCTGCGCGGCCTGGCGCGTGCATTCGGCGTACGGCAGGCGGCGGATGCGCAGCGGCATGGCGACGTTGTCGAGCGCGCTGAACTCGGGCAGCAGGTGGTGGAACTGGTAGACAAAGCCCAGGTGCTGGTTGCGCAGCACGCCCTGCTGCGCGGCCGAGCGCTGCGCCAGGTTCTGCCCCAGCAGCTCCACGCTGCCGGCCGTGGGCGCATCGAGCGCGCCCAGCAGGTGCAACAGCGTGCTTTTGCCCGAGCCCGAGGCGCCGACGATGGCCAGCGTCTCGCCCGCGTAGACATCGAGGTCCACGCCGTGCAGCACCGTCACGTCCAGGCGCCCTTCGGTGAATCGCTTGGTCAGGCCGCGCGCCTGCAGCACCACTTTTTTGTTGGCGTCATTTTGGGCTTGAGCGCTGATTGGACGGGCACTGACAGCTACATTATTCATAGCGAAGGGCCTCCGCGGGGTTGACGCGGCTGGCGCGCCAGCTCGGGTACAGCGTGGCCAAAAAGGACAGCACCAGGGAAATGATGGCGATCGGCGCGATGTCGCTGGACTGCGGGTCGCTGGGCATTTTGCTGATCAGGTAGATGTCCTTGGGCAGGAAGCTGGCGTTGAGCAGATGCTCGATCGCCGGCACGATCACGTCGATGTTGACCGCGATCGCCAGGCCCAGCAGCAGCCCGCTGAGTGTGCCAATCACGCCCACCATCGCGCCCTGCACGACAAAGATGCCCATGATGCTCTGCGGGCTCGCGCCCAGCGTGCGCAGGATGGCGATGTCGGCGCGCTTGTCGGTGACGGTCATGACCAGCGTGGAGACGAGGTTGAACGCGGCCACGGCCACGATCAGCGTGAGGATGATGAACATCATGCGTTTTTCGAGCTCGACGGCGGCGAACCAGGTCTTGTTCTGCTGCGTCCAGTCGCGGATCAGCAGGTCGCCGCTGAGGCTGCCGGCCAGCTCGTAGGCGACGGCGCGCGCCTGGTGCAGGTCCTTGAGCTTGAGGCGGATGCCCGTCGGGCCTTCGAGGCGGAAGATGCGCTGCGCATCGTCGTGGTGCAGCAGCACCAGGGCCGAGTCGTATTCGTAGTGGCCCGAGTCAAAGGTACCGGCCACCGTCATCTGCTTGAGGCGCGGCACGACGCCGGCGGGCGTGACCTGGCCGCTGGGCGCGATCAGCGTCACGGCGTCGCCGGTGCGCACGCCCAGTGCGCGCGCGAGCTCGACACCGAGCACCACGCGGAATTCGCCGGGCACCAGCTGCGCGACCGCGGCGGCGTTGGCGGAGGCGAGTTCGGTCACCTCGGCCTCGTGCGCCGGGTCGATGCCGCGCACCAGCACGCCCTTCATGTCCTCGCCGCGCGCCAGCAGCGCCTGCGCGGCTACGAACGGCGCCGCGCCCACCACCTGCGGGTTGCGCCGGGCCTCGGCCATCGTGCGCGCCATGTCGGGCAGCGCCGCTCCGCCAGGCGCAAAGATCTCGATGTGCGAGACCACGCTGAGCATGCGGTCGCGCACTTCTTTCTGGAAACCGTTCATCACGCTCAGCACGATGATGAGCGCCGCCACGCCAAGCGCAATGCCCAGCATGGAGACGCCCGAGATGAAGGAGATGAAACCATTGCGCCGTGTGGCGCGCCCGGCCCGCGTGTAGCGCCAGCCCAGGGCGAGTTCGTAGGGAATTTGCATGTGCCCGCGATTGTGGCATCCCGCAAAATACCGCCATGTCGGACACCACCCATTTGCTCGTGCCCTATGCGGCGCTCCACTCACCGGCCGGCCAGCAGGCGCTGGCCGGCCTGGCCCTGCCCCAGCTCGACCGGCTGCTGGCCCGCCTGACGCCTCTGGCCAGCGACCTGGACGACGAAGAAAATCCCGCCACCCCGCACGAGCGCGCCCTGGCGCGCGCCAGCGGCCTGCCCGATGCCGGCGGTCTCATTCCCTGGGCGGCCTGGCATGTGCGCGGGCTGGGCGCGGACGCTCCGGCGGCCCCGCACGATGCCGCCTGGGCCTTCGTCACGCCATGCCACTGGCAGGTGCGCACCGACCATGTCACGCTCGAAGACCCGGCCCGCCTGGGGCTCGACGAGGCCGCCTCGCGCGCGCTGCTGGACGTGGTGGCACCGTGGTTTGCCGAGGACGGCATCGCGCTGCACTACGACCAGCCCACGCGCTGGCTCGCGCACGGCGCGGTGTTCGCGGGCCTGGCGAGCGCCTCGCTCGAGCGCGTGCTGCACCGCGATGTGCGCGCCTGGATGCCCGCCAGCGCGCAGGCCGCCGGCCTGCGCCGCCTGCACAGCGAAGTGCAGATGCTGCTCTACACCCACGCCTTCAACGCCGAGCGCGAAGCGCGCGGCCTGCCCCCGGTGAACGCGTTCTGGGTGCACGGCACGGGCGGGCTGCCGGCCGGTGCGCCCGCTGCCCCCGCTGCGGCGCCCACGCTGGAGCTGTCGCTGCGCGGCCCCGCGCTGCGCGAAGACTGGGACGCCTGGGCCGGCGCCTGGCAGCAGCTTGACGCCGGCCCGATCGCCCAGCTCGGCGCCTATGTGGCGCGCGGCGGCGCGGCGCAGCTCACGCTGTGCGGCGAGCGCGGCGCGCTGTCGTGGCACTCAGCGCCGCGCAGCCTGCGGCAAAAGGTTTCAAGCATTTTCAGCCCCCAGCGCTTTGCCAGCGTGCGCGAGCAGCTATGAAGATAGTAGCGAGAGACATCCCCCCGCGCGCCGCGTGGGCGCTTGAGCAGGCCGGCGTGCACCCGCTGCTCGCGCGCCTGTACGCGGCGCGCGGCGTCACGGCCAAGGACGAGCTCGACGATGGCCTCGCGCGCCTGCTGCCACCCGCGGGCCTCAAGGGCATCGCCGACGCCGCGCGGCTGCTGGCCGACGCCATTGCGCAGCAGCAGCGGCTGTGCATCGTCGCCGACTACGACTGCGACGGCGCCACCGCCTGCGCCGTGGCCGTGCGCGGCCTGCGCCTGCTGGGCGCGCAGCACGTCGACTACCTCGTGCCCGACCGCGTGAACGACGGCTACGGCCTCACCGCCCCGATCGCCCGGCGCGTCAAGGAACGCGGCGCCGACCTGCTGGTCACCGTCGACAACGGCATCGCCAGCGTGGACGGCGTGGCCGAGGCCAAGGCGCTGGGCCTCTCCGTGCTCGTGACCGACCACCACCTGCCGGGCGCGCAGCTGCCCGCCGCCGACGCCATCGTCAACCCCAACCAGCCGGGGTGCGACTTCGAGAGCAAAAGCATGGCCGGCGTGGGCGTGATGTTTTACGTGCTGTTGGCGCTGCGCTCCGAGCTGCGCGCGCGCGGCGTCTTCGATGCCGCGAGCCAGCCCAGGCTCGACCCGCTGCTGCCGCTGGTGGCGCTGGGCACGGTGGCCGACGTGGTGCGCCTGGACGCCAACAACCGCCGCCTCGTCGCCCAGGGCCTGCGCCGCATCCGCGCCGGGCACATGCCCGCGGGCGTGGCCGCGCTGTTCACGGCGGCGGGGCGCAAGGCGGCGGCGGCGACCACCTTCGACTTCGGCTTTGCCCTGGGCCCGCGCATCAACGCCGCCGGGCGCCTGGCCGACATGACCATCGGCATCGAATGCCTGCTGACCGACGACGCAGGGCGCGCGGGCGAACTGGCGCGCACGCTCGACGCGATCAACCGCGAGCGCCGCGAGATCGAGGGCGGCATGCGCGAGCAGGCGCTGCTGATGGCCGAGAGCCTGTTTGCCGAGGGCGAGGCGCCGCCGCCTGCCATCAGCGTGTTCGACCCCGGCTTCCACGAGGGCGTGGTCGGCATCGTGGCCTCGCGCATCAAGGACAAATTGCACCGCCCGGCTTTTGTGTTCGCCGCCAGCAGCGCGAGCGGCCGGGGGCACGAGCTCAAGGGCTCGGGCCGCTCGATTGCCGGCTTCCATCTGCGCGATGCGCTCGACCTGGTGGCCAAGCGCCACCCGGGCGTGCTGCTCAAGTTTGGCGGCCACGCCATGGCCGCTGGCTGCACCGTGCCCGCCGACCAGTTCGAGGTCTTCGAGCAGGCGCTGGCGCAGGTCGCGCACGAATGGCTGGACGCCGCGACGCTGACGCGCCGGATCGACACGGACGGTCCGCTCGCGCCCGAATACTGCCGCGCCGACATGGTGGACACGCTGCACCGCGAAGTCTGGGGCCAGGGCTTTGCGCCGCCCACGTTCAGCGAGGAAGTCGAGGTGCTCTCGCAGCGCCTGGTGGGCGAAGGCCGCAACCACCTCTCACTCAAGCTGCTGCACCAGGGCGCTCCGGT